>JADFPY010000147.1 GCA_022562085.1 candidate division KSB1 bacterium
TTCTGGGGAGACGGATATTAAAAACCCCCTCATTTCTCCAGTCTATGGAGATTTTTCGGGATTTCCTCCAACTTACTTAGTAGCTGGTACTCGCGATTTATTTCTGAGCAATACCGTACGGGCACACCGCAAACTGAAAATCGCAGGAGTGGTAGCTGACCTAAATGTATACGAAGGACTATCACATGGTGAATATGGGTTATTTGGTTCATCTGAAAACGTAGAAGCCTATTCTGAGCTGGGTGATTTTCTGGATAGTCACTTGAAATAGTCGGGTGTAAGACTATTCCGGCGGTTTAACGAGCTTGTAAATATATGACGAGATGATCAAGTTCTTCAAACTACATATGGGAATTTGATAGGCGTGGATCTATGGCAGCACGGTCTGGATATGTGGAGGAAAGTAATTTATGAGCAATAGTAAAAAATCAATAATCCAAAAACCGGGTTCCAGTTCCTGGCGCACCGTTGCGCATCTAATCGCGTTCGGACTCTGCTAGCTCTGGGAATGATACTGGTGAGAGGAACCCCGGGCGAATCTGAAAACTCAAGCCGCGTTGTCTTTACGGAAGCTGATGTCGCGCAAGTGCGCGCTAAATTTATGCGCACCTGAAACCGGCCCCCAACCGCCGTTGAATTGCGTAAAGGGTTGGAGCAGTATGTTCGGGATGAGATTCTCTATCGTGAGGCGCTGGCCCGCAATCTCGACCGCGCCGACCCGACCGTGCGGCTGGCCATGGTAAGAAAAATCACCATGATGGGAGTTGCCCGGGCGGAGGCAGCCGAACTGACGGATGAAGATGTAGAAGCGTACTTTGCCCTTCGCAAAGAACGCTATCGAATTCCGGCAAGAGTCGATAGGGTGCAGGGTTATCTCAGCGCGTTCTTGAGCAAGAAATAGGGTCTAGAGTGAAAGCACATCGTTGGATCGACGAAAAAAAATCGGGCCGCCCAAGCCATCCGATACTACGTTGGGTATACGCTCTTTGGATGGTTCTTTTTCTCTTTGGACCTGCCCGGGCTGAGAAAACGGATGTCGTAGTTCTAAGGAACGGCGATCACATAACCGGCGAGATCAAAGAACTCAAATTCGGCAAACTAAAATACAAGACAGATGATGCCGGTACGATCTTTATTGAGTGGGACAAAATAGCTTTTATTAGGTCGAAGGATACTTTTGAGTTGGAAACGGCAATCGGTGCGAAATACTTCGGGTCAGTCGATTCGGATACCATTAATGCCGCAGTTCTCGTGCTATCCGAGGCCGACACAGTCCGCCTTCGATTCCTGGATGTTGTCCGCATCACTCCGATAAAAAGCAGCTTCTGGACCAGGCTGGATGGCTCCTCGGCAAGCCTGGGATTCAATTACGGTAAGGCGAGTAAGGTCGGACAACTAAATTTCAATGGGGATATCAGGTATCGCACCAGAAAAGTGTCATCTAATCTGGCCCTTAATTCCATTCTTACTTTTCAAGAGGACAAGAAGACTTCGAAGCGTAACAGCGCCTCCACAGGAATCATTCGCTTTTTTCCCGGATGGTGGGTTGCAGGAGGCAGCTTAACGCTTGAGCAAAACAGTGAATTGGGAATCGATTTTCGGCTTTTAGCCGGTGGGGGTGGCGGACGGTTTTTGATTCAGACCAATTCCCGTCACCTGCGCGTTCTCGCTGGTTTTCAGTTTAACCAGGAATGGGTCACCGATGCCGCTGAAAGTCAGGCCAATTTGGAATCGTTCGGTAACGTCAATTTTTTGACCTATAGATTTGACACACCAAAGCTCGATTTTTCAATCGACTTTACGATTTACCCTAACTTGACTCCGGTCGGCCGGGTCCGGGCTGAATTCGAAATTGATTTTAAGTGGGAGCTGGTTAAAGATCTTTTTTGGAATCTGGAATTTTATGATAGTTTCGACAGTGAGCCGCCAAGTGTGGATGCGTCCAAAAATGATTTTGGCGTTGTTGTATCCTTTGGCTGGACATACTAAGGCAATGATCTTTTAGTCTAATAAGTAATTAATTTTCTCAAAAACAAGGCACCGAACCAAGCAACAAGGAGGAATCATGACATCATTCATTTATGACGTGCCATTTGTTAATTCAGTATTTCACCCGAGTGACTTTTCCGCGGAAAGCAAGAATGCATTTGCCCATGCATTGGTCATTGCTCTTTTGCGAAGTACTCGATTCACGATCCTGCACGCCGGCGGGTCCGCTAAAGACTGGCAGTATTTTCCTGCTGTTCGACATACCCTGGAAAAATGGGGGCTGCTAGAAGAGGGGAGCCAACAACGGCAAGTTCTCGAAGAACTCTCTGTGCGGGTTAAGAAAGTCCGGGTCCGGAAAGAGAATCCCGTTTCAGCGACGTTAACCTATTTGAAAGAACACCCAACCGACTTAATTGTACTGGCGACGGAAGGAAGAGATGGATTGCAGCGGTGGCTCAAGCCTTCGGCGGCTGAACGGATTGCTTTGAAAACGGCGACAAAAACCTTGTTCATTCCAAATGAAGCCAGGGGGTTGTCTCCCAGGGGGTTTGTCTCCCTGGAGACAGGGGAGATCAGTCTGAATCGCATTTTAGTACCTATTTCATTTCAGCCAAGCCCATTGCCTGCCATCGAGTATGCGGCACGGGCAGCTCAGCTCGCCGGCACGAAGACCGAGATTAGACTGCTCCACGTGGGAAAAGCTTCGGAAACGCCGATGGTGGATTTTCCGGAAATCCCGGCTGTCAACTGGATAATTGACAATCGTGCCGGCGATGTGGTGCAGGAAATACTGGCCGAAGCAGAGAAGATGGTGGATCTCATTATCATGTCGACTGCAGGCCATGACGGCTTTCTCGATGCGCTTCGCGGCAGCGTAACGCAGCAGGTTCTCCGTGCTGCCCCGTGCCCGCTTCTGGCCGTCCCGACAACCTGACCATTGCAGGTTCGCGAGCGGCGGTCACTTTTTGTGGGTTTAAGATTACATCAAATATAATCAAATATATAAGAACCGATTGAGGAAATGATGAAAAAAAACCTGCCGGCTTTTATAACATGCACTATAATGTTTTTAACATTCACTGTCACTTCGGCTCAGGAAGGCCCTGGTGACGGCTGGGAATTTGTTATTATTCCCCATCTATGGTATACTGCGATTGGTGGCGATGTTCACATCAACGATCAGGAAAATCAACTGGGGGAATTTGTTGAGGCGCATGACTTTGCTTTGCTTGCCTATGTTGAAGCAAGATATGGTAAGTTCGGCCTGTTTTTCCGGCCCTCATCAGTGAGAATTTCACGAAAGGATGAAAACGGCACCGGAATCGGCAGCTCCAATTTTAAAGCCTGGATTTTTGAGTTGGCTGGAACATACCGGTTTCTGGGCGACGGCTCCTCCAAAACGACCTCGGCTGATCTGTTTATTGGAGCCAGACGCTGGGATGAGGCGGTTGACTGGACTGATCCAATGCTGGGTCTACGGGTTCGATTTACCCTGTCAGAAAAGCTCCTTCTCCATGCCCGCGGAGACTTGGGTGGATTTAATATTGCCGGAAACACTTCTGATTTAAGCTGGAACTTGACTGCTGATATTGCTTATCGAATCGCTCCGGCGATAAGCTTGTGGGCTGGATACCATATCCTTCATACCAAGTTCGACGAAGATTCTACAGGTGGAGAATTTTCACTTGAAGGCACAATTCACGGGCCGGGCATCGGTGCAGGTTTTCATTTTGGCAACGTGCCCCAGAAGTAAAGATTGTCCGGTTTTTTGTACATTGCTTAAAGGAGGATAAAATATGCCTGTTCAAATAACGGAAGAAACGAACGCTGTCATCAAGGCAATTGTCACCGGAAAAATATCAAAAGAGGATTTGGAATCGAGTTTGCCGGAAGTCGAAAAGAGCATTGCTAAACATGGAAAGATCTATGTGCTGATTGAGTTGCAGGATTTTGAAGGCTCGGATTTGAAAGCAGTGTGGGAGCAGATGAAATTTGATACGAAGCACTTTGATGATATCGAACGAATCGCAGTAGTTGGAGAAAAAAAGTGGCACGAGTGGTCTGAGAAGTTTTCGAGCCCTTTTTCCGTTGCCAAGACGGCCTACTTTCAGCCGGGAGAGTCAGAAAAGGCGTTCTTGTGGCTGAAGGGCGACCGGAAATAAACTGAGCAAGTTCTCCATCACCAGCGGTCTCTAGCATATCGTTAAGATTTTATCATATCCTCGATTCTATACACACTGCTTAATGAGCTCGAATTAATTTTATGAATATGGTTTTCTCCTTTAGTGTTTGTTTTTTATGGCCTTGGTTCGAGGATTGAAATCTTTGCATTAAGTATTGTTGCTATGGCACGAAATTAGCAGTAGTCGTTATTGAGAAGAGGGTGGATATGAGTCGCTAAATTACTTGTTTACCTTCGAATACCCTCCGGCTGCCAAAGTAATACTTGTAACTGTTAAACCGGTTTTTTTCTGCCAATAGCAAAACTCATGAAACTTTTTCTAATCCCAGCACTTTTGGTGCTTTTGATTATAGTTAATATGGTTCCTGCTCAAGCGCAGTCACGTATCGGTTTGATGGCAGGTCCCTCGTTAGGCATAATGACAGGGAGTTTCGTCGACGACTCTGGTTTCGAGGCGGGTTTTTCCGGGGGGCTGCTCCTTGACCTCCAATTGGGGGAGAAATGGGCTTTTGTAACCGGAATTCAATTCATTCAAAAGGGTGCCCTGAAGGTTAAAGTCCCTTCAGCAGGCGGCGGTACTCACGGCTTCCAGAGTGCGTATTTGCAGGTGCCGATACTTGGCAGGGTCGCTTTTGCTCTTTCCGGCGGACCCTGGCACCTGGCTCCGTTTAGTGGTTTTGCAATCGGAATCAACGTTGGTTGCAAGAGTAAGGATGGAGACCGGTTTGAGTTTGAAGATGAATGTGATGAAACCACGCCCGGTGGTAATATGAAAACCCTGGAATATAGCATCCCCGTCGGCCTCCACTTTTGGCGGGAGTTTCCCGGAGGCTCCCGGTTTATGCTTGAAGCACGATACGAATTTGGCTTAAATAACGTTTTCGACCAGGCTGCTGATGCTGGCCAGTCCGCCCGAAACAATGTTATGAGGTTCATGTTTGGTTTTGCTCTTCCCTTAAACGAGGTCAGTCAATGAGATTCTTCAACATTAATAATCAGTTTTTTTGGGGTTTGGCCATCGCTTTTTTAGTGCTCTTTCTTTTTGCCCAGGCCGATTACGGCAAAGTATATGCCCAGGATCGAGGAAACCCGGGATGGTACCTGAGGCTGACACCTTACTTGTGGTTTTCCAACCTTGACAGGGAGGAGAGCCTGGAGGTTGGATCCGGTGATCACATTGTTGGCGATTTTTTTGTGCCGGTTGGTTCGAGTGTTTTGGAGAAGAGCTGGGCTTTGCGGTTAGAGGTGGGCAAACGTCGAATCCGAGGTATAGTTAATCTTTCTCGAGCTAACATAAAAAATACGACAACTATTACCAACATAAATGATGGTATTACCTCACCAGCCAATTATGATTTCAGCTGGTTTACAGGTGAGTTCTTTGTGGCGACTCAGATTGGCCCATTCGCTGCGAATAAAGCCTTCGAGGTCTACGCTGGTGCACGCTACGTGAACCAGAAACAGGATGTGGTTGCTGCCACTCAGCCGGATGCTACCCAGAAGGTAACGGAAACCTGGTTGGAGCCTGTACTTGGTGGCAGGCTTTTCACCGAAGCAGGAAATCGTTTTTGGGCCATGTTTCATACTGACTTTGGCGGCTTCACAATAGGCTCCGACTTTACATGGACGCTGGGCGGAGAGGTGGGTTTTCGCCTTGCCAAGCCTGTGGATCTCACCATGCGCTACAATTACCAGGAGCTGCAGTTCGACAACGGCGAGGAAGGTAGAAATCGCTATATCTGGGATAACGGTGTACAACAAGGATGGTTTTTTGGATTAAGACTGAAACGGTGAACCCGGGAAACAAAAATTTACTTACTATTTTTTTTCTTCATAAATTCACTAACGGAGGGATAGTGTTGATTCGCATACCACTCATTTTGAGTTTGTGTCTGACTTCGGTTTTGGGGGCGCAAGTGGTTGAAGAATCTTTTCGAGAGGCGCTTGGCTATACGGAGCCAGCCCACCAGGAGGACGCTCAGTTTTGTTGTCAGAAAAAGAATTTCGGACTTGCCACTGTTGAGCTTTTGGCGGTTTCGGTTTTGCCCTGGTATGTTAATCGCCATCTTGCAGATGATACCACAGCGGATTTGTCCTGGAAATCGTGGAAGAAAAATATTCGCGAAGGTTTTGAATGGGACCCGAATAGTTTCAAGACGAATATGTTTGACCATCCGTTCCACGGCAGCGTGTACTTTAATTCCGCCCGTTCAAATGGTTACAGTTTTTGGGGTTCGGTTCCATTTGCCTTTGCTGGTAGTTTCATTTGGGAGTTCTTTGGAGAGAACAACAGAGGCGCCATCAACGATTGGGCGATGACCAGCATTGGCGGAATCACTCTCGGCGAAACCCTGCATCGAACTGCGAAAATGATCCGGGATAACCGGGCCACGGGTGCTGCCCGAACATTTCGCGAGCTTGGAGCTTTCTTTCTTGATCCCGTTGGCGGATTCAGCCGTCTCGTCCGCGGTGAAATGTCTAAGGTTGGGCCTAATCCGTCTGATAGGTTCCCGGGTTCTTTGTATACAACAGCGATGGTCGGGTTTCGCGCCATCGCGGATGGACGTTTGAAGAATGCAGAACCAGCGACTTTCTATGCTGACTTGCATGTTTTGTATGGCAATCCCATGGAAGATTACAAACGCCCATTTGACACATTCATATTGTCGACTCAAATAAACGGTGAAGAGAAACAAACACTCGGTCTGTTGCAAATGCATGGCGTGCTCTATGGTAAGTCTCTAAAGCGGTCTAAATCTGTTGATCACCTGGTAACATTTGATATGATGTTCGACTACGCCGATAACCGTACTTATGAAATCGGCGGTCAGAGTTTTGCAGCAACCCTTCGCAGTTTATGGAAATTTTCAGAGCGAACTCAGTTACGAACCATTGTGCAACCAAGCTTTTACCCCTTGGCTGCGGTGATTTCGGAATACGTGGACTTTGTTGACAGGGATTATGACTTTGGCAGCGGATTTGGATTCCGGACCGGAGGTACGCTGTTCCACCAGGGCAACGAACTCTTGTCATTGAATTATCGGGGAATTTACACTCACACCATGAATGGTGCAATTGGCAATCAGATTGTGCACTTCCTGTGGCTCAGGGCACGATATCCGCTTTGGAGAAGTCTTGGCATCGGAGTCGATTATGTTTTATATATGCGCGACAGCTATTTTCGCGATTTCCCTAATATTCATCGCCGCAATCCGGAACTGAGAGTGGGTGCCTCGTTTGTGTGGCGATGACTCTGTGATCTTCTTGCCCATTCAGTCGACCTTTCTTTTTCAAGATATACTTCATTTATGCGTTTCTATCGCAAACAGCAACCCGATAGACAAACATGAAGATGATCTTCCGCCTGGTTAGTCTTTCTTGCACACCTATTCCCGTACAATTTACTCCCTAGTTCAGTTAAAATTATATTTTTTTGCTTCTGAATCATGATTGTTAACATCAAATCTTTAAGAACTCTCCTGGTTATTGCGATAATTCTTTGGCAATTACCAGGCTCATCACCGCCATCCTTGCTTTCACAAACAAAAGATAACCTTCAGGCAATCTATGACCTCAACCCAAAAGTCGATAATGTTGAAGCATCTCTTCTCCGGCTAAGGTCAAGAGGTGACTTTATGGCTGCCTGGAACAATGGCCACATTGCAAAGCCATGGTACACGTCGAGTATCAAAAACAAGCTTGGATTCAGAAATCACTTTCAAGGAATCCAACGGCTCCGGGACTCGAATTACCTGATTGTCTCCGGATCTAATCCGAACCAGGCCACGCCCACTTTATTTATTGTAAAAATGGCATCTCGACGAGAAGTTGGCGATTGGACCTCAAATGTGATGATTGATAAAAAGCCGCCTGGCAAGGATGCTATTATCAAAACAATTGCCATCGACTCAGAATTATGGCATGCAGGTGGATTGGGGCTCCTTGGGAACTTACTTGCCGTACCGCTTTATGGTGGCAAACCATTGCATGGTAAAATCATTTTTTATGATGTCGAAAATCCGGAAAACCCCAGGAAACTTGATTTTGAGATAGACCGGCCATATCGCAAAGCCTACGAAGTTGCGTTGACTAAGCTTTCAAATGGGCGCTTTATAGCCGCAGTTGAAAGTGGTCGGGACGGGTTGCCAAGACGTTTGGACTTTTATCTCTCTAAGTCCCGCAACATTCTAGACGGATTTCAGAATAAGCCCTTCACCTGGTTAATATCCGATGTTCAAGCACGCCAAGAAGAAGATAAGAATTTTGGCAATTTTCAATCCATCACCTTCATTCAACAATCGGATGGTCGGTTGTATTTAGTCGGTATTCACAATACGGCACCCCATGTGGGCTTTTTACCTGGCAAGGACTTTGCAGACCTCTATGAAGTTGTGTTTCCTGAAAAAATGACAAGGATGCAAAATCCTGTTCTTGCTGGGCCCATTATTACCAAAATTGCGAACAGGCAATTTTCCTGTAAAGGCGGATATTGCAACATGGACGCCGCATCATGCCTTTATATCGATTCTGGCGGTAGGATGACGATTTATTCCACCGCCTTTTGGCTTGATGAGGAAACGATAAAATTCATTTCCTTCAGTTCGGAGCCAGATACTACAGCCGCATCCATAACGGATACCAATCAAGTCTGGATTGACCTGTATGAACAGGAGAATTTTAAGGGACGACGTCTGAGTCTTTTCGGAGTCGAGAATTCAGATTTTAGTGACTATGGGAACCTATTCGCGCAAGGAAAGCGCATTGACAATAAGGTGTCCTCGGCCCGATTTCAAATTCCGGCTGGCTGGATTTATAGGCTGCACGAAAACAAAGGTTATGAGGGCAGGTTCATTGACTTCGTTGGTAGCGGTGAAATAGAGATTATTGAAGACTTTGGGGATCTGGATTTTGATAATCAGGTTTCGTCTTCGCGTTTTAGAAAACCAACTGAGAAAGTAAAGCAATTCTAAAAATAAATAACTGGGTCTTTCCTAAATGGTTCAAATTATTCAAACACTTGAACTTTTATTCAAAACCGTTTCTACATCTGAACAAAAAGTAGCGCTAAAAAAACGAAAATCTAAAAAAATAAACTCAAGAACAAAAAGGGTTGGCATTTCAAAAGACGATAATAAAATCTACGTGACAAACACCAAAGACGGCACCATTTCCATCATTAATTTAAAAACTAAAACAGCAAAGGTCATCGAAAGCGGTGGCAAACCGGAGGTCATCCATCACAATCACGACCACTCACTACTTTATATTGCGCGGCCTGTCAAAAGATGTTATTTGTAGAATATGCCGAACCTAACCAACGGTACAGGACGCAAAAGTGAAGTTAATTTCGAGAGGAAGGTAATATGAACAAAAATTTTGATCTCATAGTACTTGGTACTGGCTCGGCAGCATCGACAGTTGCCTACAAGTGTCGTTCTTCAGGCTGGGAAGTCGCAGTGATCGATTCGAGGCCGTTCGGCCGCCGTTGACGCCCGTGGCGAGCTTGGAAGGGTATGTCGTGGCGGCTAATATGTTAAAGGATAATGACAAAACAGCAGATTACTCTGGGATACCTTCAGTTGGGTTTACGATTCCGCCTCTGGCATCTGTGGGGTTGCAAGAAAGAACTGCAAACGAATTGGGTTTGGAAAAATACTCAGGCTTCAAGACTCTGGTAGAAGAGGGTAGCAATCGTATTCTCGGAGCACACGTGTTAGGTCCACACGCTGAAGAAGTGATTAATATTTTCGCGTTGGCAATTCGTAATGAAATACCTGCCGGGGATGTTCGAAGAATGATCTACGCCTATCCGACCAGCTCATCGGATGTCAGTTACATGGTGTAAATGAATCTTTTTTCTTGACTTTAGGCTTTTTATACTTACGGTGTCGTTCACAAGACACAATAAAAGATTTCGATGAGAGAAAATATAATGTCAACTCGGCTTCTATCGATGCCTTCATAAAACTTGCAAATGTTCGCGCGATTTTCGAGTATCAGAAGGCAAGGCGTGTTTCGAGCTTTT
>JADFPY010000148.1 GCA_022562085.1 candidate division KSB1 bacterium
GACAAATTTGATAACAAGTTAACTTTGTTCCATGTCATTGCGCTTTTTCAAGACGATCCGAATAACCCGCGGCGCCATTTTCCCGACCTGCAAGCCTTGTATACTATAATGGACCAAAATGCTGTCGGCCGATATGGATCAATTTGATTTGCATTTCGACAAGTTACGGGTTAATAAAGTCACTGTACGCGGCATTTCTCCCGCCGAAGAAATCGTAAATTATGCGGACTCAAATGAAGCTGCTCTTATCGTCATGGGAACACATGGACGGTCTGCTCTTGGCCATTTCCTAATTGGGAGTGTAGCGGAAAAAGTGGTACGTCATGCGAAATGTCCCGTGTTGACCATTTCTCATCAAGAAAAGGAAATGTATGAACTGCCAGCCATTAAAAGCATCCTTGTGCCGATTGATTTTTTCAGACCATTCAGAGCAGGCGCTCAAATATGCGACAAGCCTTGCGGGGGTGTTCGGTGCATCTTTAGAATTCTTGCATGTCATTGACCAGCGTGTCCATCCGGCTTATTATGTGATGGGCGAGCAGTCCATCTTTAGCATCTATCCAAATTTGTTAGAAAAATCGATGACTTTTCTCAAAGAATTTGTTAAGGATGACATTTCTCAGAATGTAAACACTGAATTTTTCGTAAGGGAGGGAAATCCCCATTCAGAGATTGTCAATTTTGCCAAAAATCAGGGCGTGGATCTGATCGCGATGGCGACGCACGGACTCAGCGGACTGGAAAAATTGCTCATTGGCTCGACAACAGAAAAAGTTGTACGAAAGTCAGATGTTCCTGTATTGACGGTTACATAAATTAATAAAGGCTTTCCAGGTTTTCAAAACTGGAAAGTTTAACTTAGGAGAACTATCATGAAAAATCTGATAGCCAAAGACATCATGAACCCAAGTGTCATATCTGTTGAGGAGGATTTGTCGGTGCATGAGCTTGCAAATTTTTTTACTGAAAAAATGATCTCGGGTGCCCCTGTGGTGAATAAAGATGGTAAATTAGTCGGTGTAGTTTCTCTTTCGGATATTGTCAGAAATGACGAACGTCGCACGGCAATCGTGAATGATAAACGGGAGTCAGATTACTATTTAAGCGGCTGGGAGGATAACTTGAATAGCGATGAAATTCAAGAGCTTCATCTTGAAGAGGATGACTCACTAACGGTGCGAAATATCATGACCCCACTCATATTCAAGGTCAAAGAAACCGAACTTATTTCTGCCATGTCTGACATCATGATCGGCGGGCGCATACACAGGTTGCTTGTGACCCGGGATGAAAAAGTGGTCGGGATTATTACGACTTTGGATATGTTAAAAGCCATTCGAGACCATGCCAATTAGCCGGCATACCAACTTTGATCCTTGTTTTTTGATTGACAGTTTTTATCTTATCGTAGCAAATAGGTGACATCGAATAATGGCTTCGGAGTTGAAACAACATAGTCAATTTTCTCTCTCCATGTTGATGAGCAATCTTCCGGGTATGGTCTACCGGTGTCTTAATGACCGGGACTGGACGATGGAGTTTGTCAGCGAAGGATGCCTCGAATTAACCGGCTACAAACCTTCTGATCTAATCGGCAATAAAAGGGTGGCCTACAACAACCTGATTCATCCGGACGACCAGCCATTAGTACGGGAACAAGTCCAGAAGGCACTTGAAGTGCGCGAACCTTTCCGAGTGGTCTATCGAATCCAAACGGCTGCGGGGGAAGAAAAATGGGTTTGGGAACAAGGCCAGGGTGTGTTTTCTAAAAACGGAGAGTTGATTGCTCTGGAAGGCTTTATTACCAACATAACTGAGCGTTCTAAAGCTGAGGAAGCTTTAAAGGAAAGTGAAGCCAGAATTCGGGCCATTTTAGAAACAGCCGTTGATGGTATTATCACCATAAATGCAACAGGCATTATTGAATCTGTAAATTCAGCAGTTGAAAAACTCTTTGGATATACTGAAAATGAAGTGATTGGGAAGAATGTCGACGTACTTATGCCGTCACCTTATCGGGAAGACCACGATACCTACCTTGCAAATTATTTAAAGACCGGGGAGAAAAAGATTATCGGCATAGGTCGCGAAGTAGTGGCCCAACGCAAAGATGGGATAACTTTCCCAATTCGTTTATCCGTGAGCGAGTTTTTTCTTGGCGATAAAAGAATGTTTACGGGAATCGTTCACGATATAAGCGAAGAAAAGGCGCTGCAGCAACAGATCCTGCATTCGGAACGCTTGGCAATCATTGGCAAGATGGCGGCCAAAGTCGCACATGAAGTTCGAAATCCACTGTCGTCGGTAAGCTTAAACGCCGAACTCCTGGAAGAAGAGATTCAAAGTCAAGACTCAGTGGATATCCATGAGGCTAAGTCGCTTCTCAAATCGATGATTCGGGAGATCGACAGGGTGACTTTACTGACAGATGAATATTT
This sequence comes from candidate division KSB1 bacterium, assembly GCA_022562085.1. NCBI lineage: Bacteria > Pseudomonadati > Candidatus Zhuqueibacterota bacterium. The sequence goes on from JADFPY010000148.1 coordinate 2,439, forward strand.
GCAGTTTTCCCGACTTCCGGAATCACAGCCAATCAAAGGAAATCTCAACTCTCTTTTAAAAGAAATGCTGAAACTCTTAGTTGAAGAGTTCAATCAAAAAAACATTAAATTAACGAGTAAAGGCCTGAGCAAGGAATTACAAGTTCGGTTTGATCGAGCGCAACTTAGAAGGGTTTTTCTGAATATTATCAGAAATGCAATTGAGTCGATGCCGGATCAGGGCACCCTGAACATCTGGACCGAGCGAAATATAGAAACTGCGATTATCGGAATCCAGGATTCAGGTCACGGAATTCCTGAGGATAAGGTGAATGAAATTTTCAATCCATTTTTTACAACTAAAGATTTTGGAACGGGACTTGGGTTAGCTATATCGCAGCAAATTATCCATGAACATAAAGGCCAAATTTACTGTGAAAGTAAAATTGGTCAGGGAACGACATTTCGAATAGAACTGCCGCTTAATGAGAACCCATGAGGAATACAGATGCAGCCTAAATCGATATTAGTTGTTGATGATGAAGTAAGCGTTAGAACTTCGTTGGAAAAAGTTTTAAGCAAAGAAGGATATATCACTAAGACGGCTGGCTCGGGAAACGATGCAATAAAGATCCTCTCTAAAGTTACGGTGGATATTGTTTTGTCGGATCTGAAAATGCCTGATGGGGACGGTCTGGAGCTTTTACGTGCAGTTAAAAAGAAGACACCAAACACAGAAGTGATTTTACTTACCGGGTACGGTACAGTAGAGACTGCAGTCGAAGCGATGAAAGAAGGCGCCTATGATTTCATCACCAAGCCTTTCAAAAAAGCAGTGATCTTGAGTACGATTGAACGGGCTATTGAGAGGCAGAATTTAAGGCAAGAAAATACCTACCTCAAAGCGCAACTTGGAAAGGGTAAAGCCTATGATGAAATCATTGGTAAAAGTCAGGCCCTGCAAGATGTGCTGGTAATGGTTGAACGAGTAGCACCCCTAATAACAACAGTTTTGATAACCGGCGCAAGCGGCACCGGCAAAGAATTGATCGCGCAGGCAATTCACAAAAAAAGTCCGTTTGCCGACAAAAGATTCGTTCCAATCAATTGCGGCGCGATTCCCGAGAATCTCATTGAAAGTGAACTGTTCGGACATGTCAGAGGCGCGTTTACCGGGGCGTTGCGCGACAAAAAGGGTTTGTTCAAAGTAGCAGAAGGCGGGACGATTTTCTTGGATGAAATCGTTAGCGTGCCGTTAAATCTGCAAGTTAAACTCTTGCGAGCTATCGACCAGAAAGAGATACTGCCCGTCGGTAGCACTAATCCTGAAGTCATCGATGTGCGCATCGTGGCCGCCACAAACAAGAATTTAGCCACCGAAGTCGAGAAAGGTAACTTTCGAGAAGATCTTTATTACCGCTTGAATGTAGTGGGAATCAACATCCCCCCATTGAGGGAACGAGTCGAGGATATTCCTGAGCTGATTAATCATTTTATAAAAATATATAATTCACAACTTGGCAAGCAAATTACTGTAGTAGATGAAAAAACATTAAAAACATTAATGGACTATCCATGGAAAGGCAATGTCCGCGAATTAGAGAATGCTGTTGAACGGGCGATGATCTTCTGTGATTCCAACATCTTGACCATGCAGCACTTCACGCAACTTTCCTCAGAAATTGCCTCCTTACAAAAATTAAACGGTGATCTAAAGTCCTCTGTTCGAACAATCGAACAAGAAAGCATTTTAAAAGCGCTGCAAGCAGCCGGAAACGATAAAAGCAAAGCCGCAGAGATTTTAGGATTAAGCTTATCTTCACTTTATCGCAAAATGTCTGAACTCCAGATAGAATTGAAAAATTAACCTGGCAACTTTTCTTATGTCTCATTAAAATGTTTGTTGAACCGGTATAATCCCACCAAATCACCTTGAGTTTAACCGCTTACAAAATGAATTCAGTTCAAGTTGATTCGTATCCTCTACCCAAAACTAAACAACTGGCGTTCCAAATAAATTATATTTGGACAGCGTTAAGATTCGCGCTATTTGCCGGATTTGCCATTGGCGCCCATTTAACTTTTGTGATTGGCTATGATTTTAACCTGGGCGATGGCTTTGTAGGTCTGATTCAAACACATGGTCATGTACAATTGGTCGGGTGGGCCGGGCTATTTATTATGGGAATGAGCCTCCATTTTATGCCTCGACTCACAGGGGTGGCTTTTTCCAATCCGAAATTGGTGCGAAAGGTTCTCTGGTTGATGACAGCCGGGCTAATTGTTCGCAGCATCGGTCAATCAGTCACTCCCTACATCATCGAGAGTAAATTCTTTGTTTCTCTCAATCTGTTGGTTGCGGCGTCTGGCATGCTGGAGTTTTTGGGTATAATCTTCTATCTCATTCTTATCCTTGGGTTGTACAGAGAATCGAAAGAAAAAGGCAAAAGACAGACTTTGAAATCGATAGCGCCATTCATGGGGATGATGCTAACGGGATGGTTCTTGTACGGGGGGCTAAATCTAATTTTGTTAATTGACGCCGCTGTCAATGGCTCGGTGGTTCTGGACGATGCCTGGAATGAATTCGCTATAAAGTCATTTATCGGACTCGTTCTTTTGCCGGTATCGTTCGCATTTTCAATCCGCACCTTTCCTCTTTATCTTCGTCTTAATGCACCGAACTGGAATGTTCGTGGTGTTGCCCTTGTTTATTTAGTTTCCTTGTCTTTGGAAATGATCCTGGAGTTGCCAACGCTGCTGAGCCTCTCACCTAATTTGTCTTTATGGCTTTCAAATGCCGGCTCGATCCTTAAGGGGTGTGTTATTATTTGGTTTATTTGGCAACTGGATCTTCTCACCCGGCGCAAAGACCCATGGACAGTGAATCGTGTCCTGCATCCAGCACCAGACCGCAGACCGACGCGTCCGGGGCTTCCGGATTATGGTGAATTTGGCAGCTTTGAACGGCTGATATATGCGGCCTACTTTTGGCTGGCATTAGGTGCAGTTTTTGAAATCGTAACCGGCATTGCCTTTATTACCGAACGCCATTTTGTCCATTTAAACGATGCAATCCGTCATATGTATTTGTTAGGGTTTGTAACTAATCTTATTTTGGGGATGTCTGTTCGCATGATCCCCGGCTTCATACATAAGAAAAAAGTCGCCATCCCAAAGTTAGTAGGCGCAACCTTCTGGTTAGTCAACATCGCGACCCTTGGTCGTATACTGCCATTAATGCTGCCGCCCTCGATGTTAATGGACACGCCTATTTTGATGGAAGTTACAAAAAGCGCCTTCGCATTTTCGGGAATCTTTGGAATTTTTGCAGTCCTTTGTTTATGGATTAATTTAAGAAAAACGAATTCATGAAATCATTGTCTATCCTCTTCTCATTCCTAATATTAAGAATGTCACCTCTATTTTTTCCCACATCTAAGAATAATCTAAACGGCCAACTCGCGAACCAGTTCTAAAGCAAACGCGAATTAACTCATTGATTTATAGCCGCTTGCGGATACGCAATCGGCTTTTTTGTTTCCTTTGAAAAGCTGGCACAATTATTTCTTAAGGAATTCATGAATGAGTTAATTTCAGAAGATTTGGAGACAACTGATGTCAAATCAAACTAAAGATAGAATTCTTATCGTGGAAGATGATTCTGAATTTAGGCGCTCATTAAAAAGAATTTTGCAGAAGGCTGGTTATCATGTTAGCTCAGCTTCAAATGGCAGCCAGGCAAGCGAAATGCTTAACAAGCGAGTGTATCCTCTTATTCTATTGGATCTGCACATGCAGGGCAAATCGGGACTGGAATTGTTGCACGAAGTAAAAGAGAAAACGCCGGAATCAAAAGTTATCATGATTACGGTTGATGGCTCTGCGGACAATTACTCAGAAGCGATGAGTGCTGGCGCATTCGCTGTTCTGCAGAAGCCGCTCAAAATGAAGAAGCTTCTTACATATGCAAGTATGGCCCTAAACAACAATCTTAATTAATTAGTTAACTAACCAGGAGAATAGAAATGAAATCGTTCAAAAATACTTGTTTAATTCTTGTGCTGGTCATCATTCAAGTTTATCTAGTTAAAGCTCAAGATGCTCCCCAGTATAAATACATAATCAGTTCAGAGAGCAAACTGTGGTTTGAAGGTACTTCAACTCTACATGGCTATAAATGTGTAGCGAAGGAAATAACCGGCTCTTTTATTATGAAAGAGATGATTTCAGATTCAACCACAATAAGATTTAGCAATGCAGCAATTGCGGGTATCCTTCAAATACCTGTTTTGAGTATCGATAGCGGCAAAGGGAAGATGGACAAAAAGATGCGCAAATTATTGAAAGCTGACGACCATCCGGAAATTATCTTCGAACTAACAAGTTTAGAATTGACTGCTTCTCCAGAAGCTGGGAAGGATCAGGTACAGCTTAAGACCATGGGAAATGTGAAAGTTGCAGGTGTGGAGAAGACAATTGCTTTAGAGGTAATAGGAAATCTCGAACCGAATGGTACTATTCGATTCACAGGCAGCAAAAAATTGCTAATGACTGATTTCAATATAAAGCCGCCAACCATGTTTTTCGGTAGGCTTAAGACGGGTAATGAAATCACAGTTTATTTTGAAATCGCATTAATTCCAAGTATTCAAATAAGCCTAAATTAGCTTGGAATGCAGGCTTAAAACCAGAGAGAAAATCATGAACTCACATCAAGTCAATCGAATACTGCTAAGAGCGTTAATTGGCGCATTGTCACTCATAAATGGACTTTCGGCGCAGACCATAAGCTTAGGACCTTACGAAACACTGCCAGGAAGCCGGCTTTGGATGGATGGAAAAACAAACATTAACAAGTTCAGTTGCGAGACAGAATTATTAACCGGATATGCCTACTTTGGATCCGAAGATATTTTTTTGCCAGTGAACAATTTCCAAAATGTTGAAACCAACACTTCACTTTATTTCTTTATCCCGATTCGGAGTTTCGATTGCAGAAACGATAGGATGAACAAGGATATGTACAATGCACTTAAAGAAAATCAATACCCAATCATTGAATATGAATTGACGAAATCGGAATTGATTGAAGCGCCCAACTCCGAAGGGGTTTGGTATTCGATAAATACGATCGGAAACTTGACACTTGCAGGAACGACGAAAAGAATTGAAATGGATGTCAAAGTACGGCCTCTTTCCAATAATACTTTTCAGATTACTGGCTTTATCTCTATTTCCATGCGTGATTTTAATATTAAGCCACCGACAGCTTTTTTCGGGTTGATAAAAGCAAAACCTGAATTATCAATATCCTTCGATATTTACGCTGAGGCCAAACAAACAGCAGGAACAATTAATCATTTTAACATTGCAGGGAATCAGTTGGAAAGTTCGAATCAGATTTTAAGTCAAGTTTTGGAATCAAAATGCTTCGATAAACTAAATGAATAAAATAAGTAATAATTATAATTACTTAACAGTTAAACCACAAACCCCAAAGGAGGTATATTATGAAAACTTTAACAAGTGTTTTACTAATGTCTTTTTTCTTTGTTAGTTCGCTATTTGCCCAAACGAGTCAGGACCGGCAATTACAGTATTCCAAACCGGCTGATAAGCATGGGCTGAATATGTTTGAAACTACAAAAGAAGAAACAAGCGAGTTTGTCGGCTTAAAAGTAATACTGGGTGGTTCCTCGACGCTTCAATTTCAGGGCATGAATCACAGCAATTCAGCTCTGTTTGTTGATGACGGGAACGGCTCGAACATTAATGAATTAATAGAACTGGAAAACAATTTTAACCTGGCAACCGCGAACCTTGATTTGGATGTCCAACTCCACAATGGTTTAAGAATGCACTTGCGGACCTACCTTTCCTCAAGGCATCACCCTGAACCGTACGTGAAAAGCGGCTACTTGCAGGTTGACAGGTTGGACTTTGTGAGCCCCGGTTTTCTTGATAACGTAATGAACGTGGTCACGCTCAAAGTAGGGCATATGGAAATCAACTATGGCGATGCGCACTTTAGACGGTCTGATAATTCAGCAAGCCTGCACAACCCATTTGTCGGTAATTACATAATGGACAGCTTTACTACTGAGGTCGGTGCGGAAGCCTATTTAAAAACAAATGGCTTTCTGGGAATGCTTGGATTTTCCAACGGTAAACTAAACCAAGATGTCACCAGCCCGGGACAAACAAGCCTGGCATTTCTCGGAAAGCTCGGCTTTGATAAACAGGTAAACCCTGATTTACGATTAAGACTGACCGGTTCCATATATACTAATGGAAACGCCAAACAGATATACCTGTACAGTGGCGATAGAGCCGGCTCGCGCTACTACAGTGTAATGCAAGGCATAACTGCTACCAGGGATAATTTCAGATCAGGCCGTTGGAATCCCAATTTCTCGGGAAAATTGACTGCGATCATGATCAATCCATTCCTGAAATGGAACGGATTAGAGTTTTTTGGCACCTATGAAAATTCAAGCGGAGGCGATTCCAGAAACTCGAATGATACACGAACCTGGAATCAGCTTGCAGGAGAAGTCATCTACCGGTTTGGAGCCTCTGAACAATGGTATGGTGGCGCCAGGTTTAACAGCGCCAGTGGAAAGCTAGCTAATGCGGATGCTGAAAAGGTTACAATAAACAGAGTTCAACTAGCCTTTGGATGGTTTTTGACCGACAACGTTGTCGCGAAAATTGAATACGTTAGTCAGTCCTACAATGATTTTGCGGAAAGCAGCATTTACTCCGATGCAAACTTTAAAGGCATCATGGCTGAAGCAGCAATTGGGTTTTAGTTAGGGTTAGTGTCAATCCCAAGTGGTGAATATTGGCGCAGCCATAAACGGCTGCGCCAATGATAATTAGCATGACAGAAAGAAGGTACCCAATGTTTCACTCAAAACATTTTTGCAAAATCATTCATTTTCCAAGAATTTTCTCCCCAGGGCATTACTGGACCTGGGATCCAAAAAAACCTGGGCATTTTTAACGTGGAGTTCTTATCTGATTTATTTGCACGTGCGCCATTATCATCAAAATTCCGCACGGCTCCAACTCGGCTTTTTGGCCTTTTCATTTATGGCTATTTCATTTATGGTTCTATGGATTTGCTGGTTAGGTCTGAATTACTTACCTTCGACACAGTATAGTTTTCATACCTACATTGAATAGATTCAATCCTTGATTTAGTTTTCATAGCACCGAGGTAAAATGTACACTAACAAAGACAAACAAATTTTGAATGATGCAGCGCGACCCTTGAAATTTGCCATGCGCCTTTCACTTGGCGTTGGTTTGCTCATGCTGATCATCAAAATCTATGCATCTGTGATAACTGGATCGGCCGCGATTCTTTCTGACGCAGCGGAATCCGTGGTGCACGTGTTCGCTGTTTCATTTGCTGCTTTCAGCCTGTGGTTAAGCATGAAGCCAGCAGACAAGACCCATCTTTATGGCCACGATCGGATTAGCTTCTTCTCTGCGGGGTTTGAAGGCGCCATGATTATTGTTGCCGGGTTATACATTCTTTACGAATCCATTGAAAAATGGCTAACTGGACAATATTTGGAAAACATTGAGCAGGGCATTGGCTTTATTATGCTTGCTACTGTAATCAATGGAGGCCTGGGTTGGTACCTCATTCGACAAGGGAAAAAATATCACTCCATCATCCTTGAGG
>JADFPY010000149.1 GCA_022562085.1 candidate division KSB1 bacterium
TGCCGCAATCCCCTCTTCATCCAATCCTGCAATTTCTTTATTTTTCATGATGACACGGCCGTTTACAATTGTAGTATCGACAGGCGCATCAGCGATACCAAATAAAAAATGCCCCCAGATGTTCTCACCGGTCATCGGCGTGGGCGGAAAATAATCGACCAGAATCAAATCCGCCAAACAGCCGGGTTCGATTCTACCTATTTTTTGTCCCGAGATCCGTTCGAAAATCTTCGGGTTGTTTTTGAGTGTCATTTGCTGAATTTCATTCCAGCCGGCATTCGAATTTTGCAAATCATGTTTGTGCAGCAAATTCGCTGTCCGTGCATCCGGCCATATATTCGCAGACATGCCGTCGGTGCCGATGCCAACTAAAATTTCTTTCTGAAGTAATTTAAAAACATCCGTGCGCCCAACCGCGTTATTCATGTTCGACTGTGGATTATGGACGACGACCGTGTCGGTTTCTGCAAGCAGGTCCACTTCGGATTCATCGAGATGAATCCCGTGTGCCGCGATTGTCTTATCGCCTAAAATACCAAATTCCCGTAAGCGTTCAACAACGCCAATCTGAAATTTTTCCCGCGTTTGGTCGCCATCCACCCCGTCTTCAAGAACATGAATATGGCAGCCGCGATTCGAGGTTTTGCTAAGCTCAGCGGCCTTTTGCAGGCTCTCGTTTTCTAAAGTAAACGAGGCATGCAAGCCAACCATGCCATCGAAAAGGTGATCGGGATTTTCTTGTCTGGCATTTTGACATTTTTGAATATAACGCGCATTTTCTTGTAATCCTAATTCACGAATTTCCTCGCCGTTGCGGTCTGAGACTTCGTAGCAAAGTACACCACGCAATCCCAATAAATTCAGCGCTTCCTCAATTTTGTCAAGGCTGCCTTCAACAGCCTTTGGGCTGGCGTGGTGATCGATAATGGAGGTAACTCCATGTTTGACCGCGGAGATGGCTTGCACTAAAGCACTATAGTAAACTGCCTGCAAATCGAGCGCTGAATCCAGCTTCCACCAGAGAAACTTGAGAATTTCATGAAAATTTGATGGAGCTTTTTGCAAAGCCAAACCGCGGGCAAACGTACCGTAAAAATGCATGTGGGTGTTAACCCAGCCCGGCATTAGTAGTCGACCGCCGCCATCAAATTGCTCAAACTGTATGTACTTTTGTTTAAGCTCGCTTTTCCCTCCGATTTCCTTAATACGAGTGCCCTCAATTGCAACTGCGTGACCATCTAAAATGGTGTTTTGGTCATCATTGGTGAAGATGAGTGTATTGTGGATTAGCAAACTCATAATATTTCAGAAAAATCAAAAAGCCTTGCGGCATGAAATACTGTTAGAATTTCGACTTCCTTTTGTTTTAACCTGTAAACAATACGATAATTGCCAAAGATAATTTCTCTAATCGTCTCCAGTTGCAATTCAGGAACGATTCTACCAGATTTTGGGAACAGCTCTAATCTCTCAACTGATTCAAATACTCGATTTGCGAAAACTTGAGCATAGCGAGGAGCATCACGCGCGATAAAATTACAGATTGCATCTAAATCATCAAGCGCTTGATTCGACCAATTTATTCTAGCCATTTTTTCATGCGTTTCTTAGCTTCTTCATGGGAAACGACTTGACCCGCATTTGCTTGTTGGATCCCTTTCTCAACCTTATACAAAAAATATATTCTTTCCATGGCATCCTCAAAACTAACTTCTTCAGGTAATTCATTAACCGCGTTTAAAATTTTTTCTTTTACCGTTTTATGTTTCATATTAATTATCCTCGAATAATATTTGTCGGTAAATCCTGTCACATGTGCAACCAAACTATTATTTAGTTCTAAGGCAATTCGGCAGCATCATTAAAAATGGCATGCAATTATCATAATTTAACTCATCATAATTGACGCCAAGATTGATATTTGCATAATACTTCCCCTGATTATCTTTGTAATATTTTTCTGACGGAATTTTCCAATATTGGTCGCCGATTTTTTCGGTCAGAAACCATTTTCCCAATAATCGAGCCGCCCGTCCGTTGCCATCCGTAAAGGGATGTATGTGAGCAAATATTAAATGCATCATCGAGGCAAAATAAAAAATCTCTTCGAGTGAGAGCTTGTCCTTCAATAAAGCTTCCATCTTTTGAAAAAATGACTTCATTCTCTTCTGAACGTGTTCGGGCTCAAGCGCTAAGTAGGCTAAACCAGTCTGTCCAAAAACACCGACTTTATCAATGCGATAGTTACCTCTTTTGCTTTTTATTAATAAGGTCGGCGAAAAAATGCGGTGACATTCTAAAAAGTTAGACTCGCTTAATTTACTTTTTTGAGCAAACTGATACGCCGTGACAAGATTTTCAATTTCTTCAATTTCTTTCGTTTGTTTAAACTTTTCGGGAGAAAGTTTATAGTTCATGAAAGAATTTAAATCAACGCTGTTTCCTTCAATATTTGACGAGTAAACAGCGGATGCCTGAGTAGAATATCCCAAATCTATATGTTGATCACTAAAATCAAAGCTACTGATTAAAAATTCTATTTCATGTCCAATTCGATCCGTGTATTCTGAAAAGTATTTCTTGCTGGTGATTTCCATATTGATGAGTAGCTCACTCAGTTTACCAAGTCAACTCTCTTCAACCTTTTCTTTTTTGTCTTTACTCCTTTACCTGAGGTCACTGTTCGACCATTCGTAAGATCATCAATCACATCCGCATGCAACTGCATCAACACTTTCTCGGGTGTCAATGGCGAATCATATGCAAACTCGGCCTCAGGTCGAAAGGCGCGCATAGCATTGCGAATGGCGAAAAAGACGCCGATGCCGTACATTAGCGGCGGTTCGCCGACTGCCTTGGCACCGTAGGGTCCCCGTGGATTATCGACATTTTCCAGCAGTTTGACTTCTAAAACATCCGGCATGAAATAAACATCCGGCAGCTTGTAAGTCGCCAGAGAGTTGGAAAGGTACTTGCCTTTTTCATTAAATTTCAATTCTTCCAAAGTCATCCAGCCGAGTCCCTGGGCCAGCCCGCCTTCGATTTGACCGCGGTCGACGAGTTCGTTAATGGGCCGCCCGAGATCATGAACGATTTTCGCGGAATTGATATCATAGGTGCCGCGCAGACAATCGACTGTTACTTCAAAAATTCCGGTGCCGAAAACATGATAAGCAAACGGGTGTCCTTTTTCTTTCTCTCTATCGAACCAGATTCCCGGCGTCGTATAAAACCCATGTGCCGAGAGACTTACTCGATTTAGATAAGCTGTTTGAATCAGTTTTCCCCAGGTCCAACCCGTCTCTTTGCCATCGAACAAAACTTTTTCATTTTCAAGTGTGATCTTTTCATTATGTGACAAACCTAATTCTTTAGCGGCAAGAGATTTTAACCGATCCAAGATTTGTCCGACCGCAATTAGCGTTGCATTGCCATTCAAATCCGTCGTCGCACTGGCTGCGCTGGCAGACATATTTGCAATGCGGATGGTGTTTGTACTTTCGATTTTGACGCGTTCACTTTGAATGCCAAAGGCTTTTGCCGCTATTTTCGCAAGATTCGTGTTCAGGCCTTGCCCCATTTCGATTCCACCGGTAGAGACACTGACACTGCCGTCAGTATAAACGTGCACCAGTGCTCCGGCCTGATTCAAAAAAGTCGTGGTGAAAGAAATGCCAAAGCAGATCGGCATGACCGCCAACCCTTTTTTAGTTTCAAAATGTGTTTCGTTGTATTTAGCAATTCTTTTTTGAATCGCCGGCAATTTGTACGATTTGTTCGCTTCATCCCAAGTTTTCCGGATTTGAGCATCGTGAACATGTTGTCCATAAGGAAAGACATCGTTTTCCTGCAATAGATTTTTATACTGAATCTCCTGCGGCGACATTCCTAACTTTTCAGCCGCTTTTGCAATCGCACTTTCAATGACGAACATCCCTTGCGGCCCGCCAAATCCCCGGAAAGCTGTATTCGGCGGCAAATTCGTCCTGCAGCAGGCAGCAAAAATTTTTACGTTCGGGATGAAATATGAGTTGGTGCTGTGGAATAGCGTCCTTTCCATAACAGCCGTAGAAAGGTCGGCAGCAGCGCCAGAATTTTGATAATGCTTGACATCGTATGCTAAAATCTTACCGTCTTTGGTTAAACCGATTTTAAAATCCGAAGAGTAAGGATGCCGTTTACCGGTCATTTCCATATCCTGGTGCCGCGGCAGGACCAACTCAACCGGCTTTTTGGTATGGGAAGCTGCGAGTGCCGCCAGACAAGCCCAGTGGGTCGCTTGATCTTCCTTGCCACCGAAGCCACCGCCGAGTCGCCTGACGTCCACTTCGATTTTATGGTGCGAGAGGCCGAGAATTTTGGCCGCGTTTTTTTGGACCGCGTAAGGACTCTGGGTTGAAGAATGAATGCGAAAGCATCCGTCTTCCAGAGGCACAGCTCGCGCCCGTTGAGTTTCAAGATAGGCATGTTCTTGCCCGGCCATATCGCATCGGCCCTCAACAACAACATCACATTTGTCCCAGGCGCTTTCGACATCTCCTAAAGCAAAAGTTCGGCTATTTCCAATGATCTGCCCCTTGGCGAACGCTTCCCTTGGATCGGTGATAACCGGCAGCTCTTTTACTTCGAGTTTAATTTTCTTTAAAGCTTTTTGGGCGAGTTCCCCTGTTTTGGCAACAACCAGCGCAACCGGCTCGCCGATAAAATGCACATTCTCTTCTGCGAGCAGCGTTTCATCTTGAATAATCGGTCCGATTTGATTTTCACCCGGAATGTCCTTTGCGGTATAAATCGCAATACTGCCGTCCAGAGAAAGCGCTTCTTTGATATCCAGCTTCAAAATCCTGCCGTGGGCAACCGGCGAGGGAAAGACAGCGGCGAAAAGCATTTCCGCGGGCTGAGGAATGTCGTCGACATATTGCGACTCGCCGCGGGTGTGAGCGGCGGCGTCAATGTGTTTCATAAAACTCCCTCACAGTTACAAATTCGGGATAAAGCTTGGTAAAATGAGCGATGATAAATTGCCGTACCAAAAGTCTCTTATACTCAGCCGAGCCGCGGATATCGCTGATCGGCGAGATTTCGCTCATTGCAATATACAATACGTCTAAAATGGTTTGTCTATTAACCGGTTTGTCTTTTAAGTATTCGCAAGTCTTGTTCATAAAAAGCGGGATTGGCGCGACCCCGCCCATACTCATTTCAATGGCCTGAATCGTTCCCTTTTCAACCCGAACTTTAATCGCACTGTTCACAGAAGCAATATCGAGCGTTTTTCTTTTCGAAACTTTTTCAAAATGAACTTTGGTTTTCTTATCAGGCACGGGAAAAATAATTTCAGTTAAAATTTCAGAAGGACTTTTTTCAAGAACTTTATATCCTTTAAAGAATGACTTCATCGGGACTGTCCGCTGCTTTTTGCCGTTCTTCAAAACCAGATCGCACTCTAATGCAAGTAAAAGCGCAGTCATGTCTCCGATGGGCGAGGCGTTAACGATGTTGCCGCCTAAAGTCGCGCGATTGCGAATTTGCCACGATGCATTCAGCAAGTTGTATTTTGGCATATCGGGAAGGACTTTTTTAATCTCAGGATGTACAGCAAATTCTTCAAAAGTAGTCAAAGCGCCAACATAAAATTTGCCATTTTTAACGCGAATCTCTTTCATCTCCGGACGCAGGTTCAGGACATCGACTTGCGAATCAGGCAGTTCATCCCCTCTTTGAACATAAATATCCGTACCGCCAGCCACAAAGGTTTCGGGTTTCGTTCTGCTATTTTTTTGTTCAAAGGAAGGTATTTTTTTCAGGCGTTCAGGAATCGTTTGAAAATAATCGGGGAGAGCTTTCTGTTTAATTAAAGTTTTAATTGGATTTTGAGCTTTTTTGCCATTTCCGGCAGCGCCATTTCCGAATTGTTTGAGGAGCCGGCTGCCGGCACGCATTAACGAAGCGTATCCGGTACAACGGCACAAATTTCCCCCAAGAGCATATTTAATACCCTCAGCATTAAGTTCACACCAGGGCTGCATTAAATAACCCGTTAAGGAAACAACGATTCCCGGCGTGCAAAAACCGCACTGACTGCCACCCTCATCAACGATGGCTTGTTGAACCGGGGTGAGCTTTTCGAGATTAAGTCCTTCGATGGTGACGAGGTGCTTGCCGTGCAGCTCGCCGACCGGCATGAGACAGGAGGTCACCGGTTTGTATTCAACTTGATTGCCGGACAATTCCCCAATCAAAACCATGCAGGCCCCGCAGTCCCCTTCTTTGCATCCTTCTTTGGTTCCAACAAGGCGTTCCTTTTGGCGCAGGTAGTCGAGCACCAATCTGCCGGCAGGTTCTTTAGTGGTAACTTCGTGGTTATTTAACCAAAAATGGATTGGCATCGAGAGCTCTCTTTTAGTGGTGGAATTAGAGGAAACACCAATCTGAGTAAAAGCGGCTTAATCAATGTTTTCTATGCAATAATATACCACCCATATAACGGAAATGCAATAAAAAACTACTAAAGGACACTTGCATTTTGCTTGAATTTAAACTAAGTTTGTCACTATTCGGCTATTGGCATTTAGCTGTTGGCTGTCGTATCACAATTGGTTGCACACAATGAGAGATTTTAGGACTCTGAATCTTTGGAAAGAAGGGATTGCGATCGTTAACCTTATCAGCAAGCTCAAGGCCAACAGCCAACAGCTAACAGCCAACAGCTAACAGCCAACAGCTAACAGTTGAATAGTTACAATTTAAGGAGAAATCTCAATATGCCCATCCTTTTTAAATCCACGAAAATGCTGGAAACTCAAATCGATGAATTTCTGGATGCTGTTAGCCAGGGTGCTTTGGTATTTGAACAAGGCATCAAAAGTTATTTTGAAAATCAGAAAGTCAACTTTGAAGAAAATATGATCACGATTAGGGACTTGGAAAACAAAGCCGATACTTTGCGGCGGCGCATTGAGAGCCATCTTTATACCCACTCCCTGATTCCTGAACATCGCGGCGACGTGCTGGGACTGCTGGAAAACCTGGACAACGTCATCGATACCGCAAAAGGTACACTCAACTACTTTTCAGTCGAAACGCCGGATATTCACATGGAGCTCATAAAAGATTTTGTTGAACTGACTGACAAAGCTGCGCTGGCAGCCGAATCAATTGTTCTGGCAGCACGTGCTTTCTTACGGGATGTAAATGCTGTTAAAGACCACTTGCATAAAGTCTATTTTTATGAAAAAGAAGCGGACAAAATCGCCGACCGGCTCAAACGTCACATCTTCAAATTGAAAATAAATTTAAGTAACAAGATGCACCTGACCAATTTTGTGCAGCATGTCGATTTTCTCGCCGATCGCTCCGAAGAAGTGGCCGACCGTCTCTCCATCTACAGCATCAAACGAAGCGTTTAAAATCAAATGATCTTCCTTTTTCTATCAAGCGGACTTTTTCTGGGCTGGTCCCTCGGCGCCAATGATGCGGCAAACGTCTTCGGGACTGCCGTCGGTTCGAAAATGATCCGGTTCAAAACCGCAGCCTTGCTTTGTGGTGTTTTCGTCATTTTGGGAGCGGTAATAAGCGGGGCAGGCGCAGCTCACACGCTTGGCCGTCTCGGCTCTATCAATGCAATCGCAGGCTCATTCACGGTTGCCGCTTCCGCCGGGTTTACCGTCTTCTGGATGTCAAAGCTGAAAGTCCCGGTTTCGACTTCCCAGGCCATCGTCGGGGCAATCATCGGATGGAATATTTATACCGGTTCGGCCACAAATCAGCAAACTTTAACAAAAATCGTATCCACCTGGATTCTTTGTCCTGTTCTGGCCGGTGTGTTTGCGATGATCCTTTATTTAGCATTTAAATTTTTCTTCAACAATGTAAAAATTCACCTGCTTAAATTAGATCTGTACACCCGCGTAGGGTTGATCATTGTGGGAGCTTTTGGCGCTTACAGCTTAGGTGCAAACAATATCGCCAACGTCATGGGGGTTTTTATGTCTGTTTCACCATTCCAGGATTTACACATTTTCGGCCCGTTAACACTAACTGGAGTTCAGCAGCTCTTTTTTCTTGGGGGGATTGCAATCGCAGTCGGTGTCTATACCTATTCCCAAAAAGTCATGGAAACAGTCGGCAGTAACTTATTTAAACTCTCGCCTGAGGCCGCTCTGGTTGTTGTGCTGGCCAATGCACTCGTTCTTTTTCTTTTTGCTTCTCAAGGACTGGCAAATTGGCTCACTTCCGTAGGACTTCCTTCTCTGCCACTTGTCCCGGTTTCCAGCACCCAGGCGGTCATCGGAGCAATTTTAGGCATTGGCATTTTGAAAGGCGCGAAAGGCATCAACTATGGTCTACTCGGCGAAATTGCTATGGGCTGGCTGGCTACTCCGATTTTCGCAGGGATTCTCACATCTATTGCGCTTTTCTTTGTGCAGAATGTGTTTAATTTGCAAGTGAGCCTTCAACATTAGAAGACAAAAAGTGTAAACCAAATTAACAGACTTGCAAATTAATTTGTTTCATTTTCTTAGAATAATTAACAGTCGGCGGCCTTCTTTACGTAAAATAAAGATCATAAGTTTTCAAAAAATTAACATCTCCCTCCCAAATTCCTTGACTTCCTCAAAAATCTTTTGTATGATTATCTAATCCCGCCAAAAATTTTGATTATACCAACCTAAAAGGAGCGGCCTTATGTCAAAAGAAGACGTTAAGGAACCCCGCGGAAAAGTTTCCCGACGAACCTTCCTCAAGGGTATGGGAAGCGGCTTCATCGGCACGTCTGCGATTTCCACCGGGTTGTTCAACAAAGAGGCAGTTGCAGCCATTCTGGAACCCGAAACCGAGCGTATTTCCGAACCCCAAATGATTCAGTTGCACATTAACGGTAAAAAGCACACTGTGCGAGTCGAGCCGCGAACCACTCTGCTGGGCGTTTTGCGCGACGGATTGGATCTCACCGGCACGAAAGAAGTATGCGACCGTGGTCAATGTGGCGCCTGCACGGTGATGCTCGATGGCAAAACCATGCTATCCTGTATGATACTAGCGGTGGATGCACGCGGCAAAAAAATCACGACGGTTGAAGGTTTGGCCGATGGCCAGAATCTTTCACCGGTTCAACAAGCTTTTGCTGAAAAAGACGCCCTGATGTGCGGCTTTTGTACTCCCGGATTAGTGATGTCCGCGACAGCGCTGCTACACAACAATCCTAACCCGAATTTGGATGAGATTAAACAAGGACTTTCGGGAAATCTCTGCCGCTGCGGAACCTATCCAAAAGTGTTTGAAGCAGTACAGAGTGCAAAGAAAATTTCGCGGAAAGGAGGGTGAATCATGGCCAAATGGAAAAGTTTAGATCAAATGTCGATTTTGAGCAGGTATTACCCTCGCCTCGACGCACCAGATAAAGTCACGGGGCAGGCAAAATATGTCTACGACCAAGCACCTAAGGGAATGTTGTTTGGTGCTATTCTGAGCTCACCGCATCCTGCCGCCAAAATTGTTGAAATAGATGATTCAAAAGTTCGCCAGCTTCCTGGAGTCAAAGCGGTTTTAACAGATGTTCACCCAACCGGCACGATTCGTTATGTCGGCGAAGAAGTCGCTGCAGTGGCCGCCACAACATATGAAATTGCTGAGGATGCCCTAGATTTATTTCAAGTCGAGTACGAAGTGCTGCCGTGTGCAGCGGATTTAAATACAGCTATGAAGGATGGCGCACCTCGGGTGTTTAGTGACCGCAGCAACTTTAGAGATCCCAGGGTGCGGGGCGAGGGCGACATCGAAGCGGGTTTTACTGAGGCGGATGAAATTATTGAAAGCGAATTTCGCACCCAGGTTCAGACCCATTCCTGTCTGGAACCCCACGGCAGTATGGCCATGTGGGAAGGTGACGAGTTAATCGTCTGGGATTCCACACAGGCGGTTCATGGTGTGCGCGAAGGGTTAGCAAAATTTTTGGAAATGCCCGTTAACAAAGTTCGGGTCATTTGCGAACATATGGGAGGCGGTTTCGGTAGTAAACTGCAGGCGGGCAGATATTCCGCAATTGCGGCTCGGTTAGCAAAACAAGCAAATGCACCT
>JADFPY010000150.1 GCA_022562085.1 candidate division KSB1 bacterium
GCGGTGAAGGAGAACTTAGAATTAATGAGGTTCTATTTTCAACTTCAAATGATCAAATTGAATTGAAAAACTTCGGCCCAGAATCTGTGGATGTGTCAACATGGTGGTTCTGTTCCCTTTTTGCTTATGCTCCAATTAGCAATTTGAACATTATCAGCGGCAGCTTGAATATCCCGCCGGGTGGCATTCTGGCTGTTAGTGGATTCAACCTGAATAACACAGCCGCTGATTTAGGGTTATATGAGACAAATAATTTCACGAGTTCCGGAGCCATGCACGACTTCGTGCAATGGGGAAGTGCAGGAAATGGCCGCGAATCGGTTGCAGTTGGCAAAAAGGCATTTGGACCGCCGGCGATTTCATTTCAACTGCTCCGGAAGGCCATTCGGTTGAGTTTGACGGCGAAGGCAATGCTTCCAGCGATTGGAAAAGTCAAGCCAATCCGACCATCGGGGCTCAAAACACCTCGGCACCAGGAACTGGATCTGGGTATTAAGGATAGGCCACCGAATGGACCCTCTTTCAACCTGTGGAGGTAAATGTCATGAAAAACAAAGTTATTTTAACCGCACTATTTCTATTTGGGTTTGTTATCTTACCTGCTCAAAGTCGTGCAGGAACAGATGACAAAGAAAAGCTGGCCATCAAGAAGGTTCTAATCGAATCCTACGTCGAAGGAATTTATGTTAACAGGGATTCATTGGCGGTTAAGAAAGGGTTTCACCCGGATTTTTTAATGCATGTTTATCACAAGGGTCGACTCATTAAAGCAGATTTAGGCACCTGGCTGGCGCGACTAAAGCTAGACGGCAAGAAGAACCCAAAATCGATTCAGCATAAGTTTGAAATAATCGACTTAACGGGCAATTCGTCTTTCGTCAAAATGGAAATATATGAAGATTCGAAGCATATCTATACTGATTACTTTGGGCTATATAACTTTAAAGACGGCTGGAAGATTGTAAATAAGATATTTTATGGACATGAGTAGCGGCAATATTTGAGACAGATAAAATTGGAGCAAGTTAATACGCAATAAAACAACGCAAACAAAAAAAAGGCATGCTCCCTCCAAGAAGCATGCCTTTTCAAATTCTAAAGCTGATTTTAAATCTTAACTACCCACTGCAGCAAACTCCATACTGCCATCTGCGCTGGCGCCTTCACCGACGGTCACTTCCGCAGTTTGCTTGCCAAGAGTCTCATGCCAGTATCCAACCGTGTAGGTTCCGGCGGGGACGTCGCCGAGTTCAAAGCTGCCGTTTTCGTCGGTTTTAGCGTAGTAAGGGTGATCGGCAACCACAATGTAACCGTTCATCCAGTTATGAACATCGCATTTTATGGGGAAGACTTCGGCCTCCGAAAATGATTGCGTGATTCTCTTTTTGAACTTCGGTTGGGCAATGTTAATCGGTGAATTCTTTTCACTGAAGGTGTGGATGTTGTGCAAAATACCATCGCTGTTGAGAATGGTGCACTTGGCTCCAATCGGAATGATGCTGACGTGTGGTATAAAAACGCAGCCATTCTGGTCCAGAACAAATTCGCTGCCCATACTGTCCATGCCTTTGCCCTTGCTGATATTCATAATACGC
Organism: candidate division KSB1 bacterium; assembly: GCA_022562085.1. Classification (NCBI taxonomy): domain Bacteria; kingdom Pseudomonadati; species Candidatus Zhuqueibacterota bacterium. The sequence goes on from JADFPY010000150.1 coordinate 1,596, forward strand.
ACGACTACGTTTGCAAGACCTTTGTTGCCGGAGACAAGCAAATCTTCCTTATAATGAGTCGTTTTACCGCAGACAGCCGTATCTTTGGTCTTTTGGATTTTCACTTTTTTCGGCATTGCGCCGGCGTAAGTAACTGTACCCGAAATTGTACCCCCGTTGGCTACTGTCATAACTTCGTAACCGCTGGGTGCTGCCATTTCTGCCGGTTTCTCAGTCATTTCTTTTTTTGCCGTATCTTCACCGCCGCCACAGGCTATGGCAAACAGTGCAATGAGTAGTGCAGCAAAAATGGGTAAAAACTTTTTCATGTTATTCCTCCTAAAATTAAATAATTAAAGTCATGAATTAAAATCCCAAGTAACCAAATCCCAAGAAAGTTGGGGTTGGCAATTAGGATTTTGGATTTTCAGTTAGTTTACAATCTACTTGCAAATTTCCGAATATTCATTATGTAATCTGTTAGTGCTTCGATTTGTTTGTCTGCATCGCCGTTCAAGATATCCTGGGGGTAAGAGTCCGGATAAAACGCCGGCATTTTTGTTCCCGGCTGCAAGGCCTGGGGATTCGCGATCCAGTCGTAAACCCAATCCGGGTTAAGTCGCTCAGGGGCTAAGAGAAAGTCCGGCGCCCAGCCGTCAGGCGGACCCTCGGGTTTTTTGCTGCCGACCTGGTGACAACTGAAACAACTCAAATAATCTGTGGAGAATAACTTCTCCGCGGCTCTGGTTTCCGTTCTGGTCAATTGAATATCAGCCTCTTGAAAAGGCTCAATCATGCCTTCCAAAGCCTGGAAGTATTCAATCAGCGTTGTAACTTCTTCATTTGAGAAGTCAAAAGTCGGCATTCTGACATTTAACCAGGGTCTGATTTCCGTGGTTGGATTTTTCAGAAAATCGAACAACCAATCCGGCTGAACCTTTTTGCCTTCCCCGATTAAATCCGGCGGGGCGAAAGAGATCGCTTCATCTTCACCGCGGCCTTGTTTTTTGAAAGCCTCAACAATGGTCGGGCGAATGTATCCGCCTTCGCCTTCGATAATGTGGCAGCCGACGCAATTATATTGGCGTACCAACCTGCGGCCTTTTTCGAGTGCATCTCCCAACCGGCCGCCGTCATATTTATATTTGGCGCCAATCTTACGGCCGTCCCAGCTTTTTAAAAGCAGGGTCAGGGTGGTAGCATCCTCGTCGTTAAAAGCAAAAGTCGGCATGCGCTGAATGACTGCTTCCGTGGCATACAAGCGGGAATTCTTCATTTTGCCCAGGGTCCAGTCATCCCAGGTTTCTTCGGCGACAGAGCCATTAGCCAGCGCATCGCCGTAGAAGAGCTCGTCGTGGGTTTTGCCGCCGAACTCGTTCAGGGAGACGCTCACCTTACCTTCTTTCTCCATGCCGGCAATCTCGTGGCAGCCGTGACAGCCGAAGTTGCGAACAATTGCCTTTCCTTCTGCGATGAGTTCAGGCGAATCGAGTGCAGACTTGTCAAGTTGACTCGCCGGCGGGTTGGCTTCTTTTTGGGTCATCAGAAAGGCAACAATATCGCGGGCCTCGGAATCAGTTAAACGTAAGTTCGGCATCGTTGTGCCGGGATAGTATTGCTTTGGATTTTTAATCCAGGAGTAAAGCCAATCGCGGTTTACTTTGCTGGCAATTTTGGTGAGTTCCGGAGCGATATCATAAGAAACATCTGTCACCCGGACTGCTCGATCCTCTTCGGTCACCACATGGCACCCCTTGCAGCCAATGTCTTCCATAAGTTTTGCACCGCGGCTTGCGGAGCCACCGGCAGGTGCCTTCGGAAGTTTATAATTGCCGCCTTTGGCGAGATCATTTAAGAACGCTGTGACGGCAGTTGCTTCTTCATGAGAGAGTTGTGGATTCGGCATCCGGGTGTGCTTTCTAAAGGATTTATTATCTTTAACCCAGCGGTAGAGAAAGTCTGCAGTGGTTTTTTGGGTGATATCGTTCAAAGGTGGCCCAATTTTGCGGGCCTTTTCAAAACCAGCGATATCGTGACAGGCATAGCAGCCGAGATCGAAAACCATGCGTTTGGCCTTTGTCAGCCGGGGCGCATGCTCCACTTTCATCTCGCTGCTGTGGCATTTGTTGCAGCCCGCTTCCACAAAATCATCATTCAGCAGCGGATATTCCCAGTGTTTCACGAATCCATGAGAATAGGGTAACCGTAGCGCTTCTCCTTGACCATCGTGACACGGCGTGCAGCCAAAACGGTTAATCGGGTGCGGTTTCAGAAGTGCCTCACGATTCGGGTGGGTTTTGAAGACTGCCGGATAGTCATCATATCCACCTTTGTCTATGTTGACGTGACAGCTCGTGCAGCGATCGACCTGGTCAAGAAAGGCTTGAAAATTTCCACGCACAAAGTCGGCCAGCACGAATTGATCGATTTTGATTTTGCGGTCCTTAATTCCATCTATTTTATCATTTAAATCAACAATGGGTGCCCGCAGTTTTTCCATTTCTGTTTGCAGGCTATCAACAGTCGCGCGATGCCGGGTGATGCGGTTTTCGACTTCGCTTTTCTTCGCCTCGGCATTGTCCCAATCAATTTTGAGGGTTGCCACTTCCTGATCTAACTTATCTAAATCAGGCCGGATTTTTTGAGCTTCATCATCATGCCCCTCATGTTCTGCATGTTTGTACTCGTACCAAATGGCATCGTATTCACTCTTTGCAAAACGATAGTTCTGCATAGCATCTTCGATTTCATCCTGCGCAACATTTAATTCAGCCTGAACTTGTTGGTAGGCTTCACCTGCAAGAGTCGCTTGAGCTTCTTTGAGCTGCTGTTTGAAGGATTCATACATAGGGGCTTGTTTCGCTTCGAAATCAGCTTCGGCGGCATCGAGCTCTATTCTAACCTTGCTCTCTTCCAGCTGGTTCAGTTCCATTTGGTAGCGCTGCCAGGGCGACCGTTCGCGGATCATGTCCCAGATGGCCCAGAAAGTAGATATAGCAAGCAAACCAGCAAGAATAAAATAGATAAGACCGTAGTCTCGTTCTTCAAGAGGAGTATCCGAGCGTTTAGACAATTCTTCCTCCTTCGTTTTTTTGATTAGTATCTTTCACAATGTTTCAATGGGGAAAATGACTTAATAACAGCGAAGCGAATGACACTAAATGTCATTAAGTCATTATAGGTCATTTACTTTCAGCGTCATTAAGAACAATACTTCGGCAAAATTAAATATTAAACCAGGGTGTCACCCAAATATATTTGATATTAAATGTCCACCTGAGAATCATTTTTATGGGTAAGCTCATCATGCTTAGAAACAGAAATATTAAAATCCCGAACCTGACCGGGCCCAGCTTTTTTAAAAATTCGGTATTTTTTTTCCAAAAATAATAGATGGCCCCGAGAGAAAAATAGGCGGTTACAACAAAGCCTCCGAAAAAGAATGCCCCCAGCGAGCTGCGAATGCCAAAAAACTGGTGAAGATCGACATTGGTCATGGCGACAACTTTATGTGGGTCCCATCTATCCCAGGGCATAAAAAAGTTCCACCCCGGGCCGCGTAAAAATGTGCCAACGAAAGTCATCATGAGCCACAAAGCAAAAAAACCAAACACAAAAGTAGAGATGGCGAATTTTCTTTGCTGCCAGGTGTAGTAACCGTTGCCTTTTGAATTTTTATCGATGTAAGGAATGGCCATTAAGCCGACGATAATGAGCGTAGGGAAAACCACGCCGGCCAGCCAGGGATCGAAGTAAACCAGCATTTCCTGAAGTCCCAAAAAGTACCAGGGCGCTTTGGAAGGATTCGGGGTTTTGGTTGGATTGGCGGGTTGCTCCAGCGGCGCATCGAGGGCGACAGACCAGACGGTCAAAATGACCATAATCAGAATTGCGCATAAAAATTCATTGCGTGTCAGCAGAGGCCAGGTGAAAATCCGATCTTTGCCTTCTGCTTGTAGTTCGCTATATTTTCCATCGGCGATTAAGCGATCGTTAGCTGTCGCCTGTTTGAATGCCAGCCAGGAGTAAAAGGCAAACAAAGGTATCATCATTACAATGGGAACATTATCCGCTTTGCCGATAATAAGCCACAGATTATCCATGGTTCTCCTCAGGGTTTACTTTAAGTGCCAATTATTTATTTTGTGCAAAACCCGCTAAATGACAGCCTGGGTAATGGCCGTTAATGATACCCCGGAATTGGGTCAGAGCTTATTAAGTTACAGCGGCCCTGAAATACCGCCATCCTTCCTGACCCGCCAAAAATGTACGCCTATAAATATAGCTAAAAACAACGGAAAAAACACACAATGCAGCACATAAAATCTCAACAGTGTTGGCGGACCAACCTGCGTACCTCCCAGTAAAACAAATCTCATGTCATTATCTGGTTTCATTCCGAGCTCAGGCCCAAATGGACCTTCATGCCCAAGCAGAGGGGCGGCACGTGCCATGTTCGTACCAACTGTTACGGCCCAGATAGAAAGCTGATCCCAGGGAAGCAGATAGCCTGTGAAACTCAATAATAATGTGGTTGTCAGCAAAATAACCCCGACCACCCAATTGAACTCCCGCGGCGGTTTGTAAGAACCGGTCAAAAAGACGCGGAACATGTGCAGCCAAACAGCGATGACCATACCGTGTGCAGACCAGCGGTGCATGTTTCTTAAGAACATCCCGAATGGTACGTCAAACTCGAGATACTTCATATCGTTAAAAGCATATTCTGCCGTTGGCCGGTAGTAGAACATCAGCAAAACACCTGTGACGGCAGTGACCAGAAAGAGCAGAAAGGTAATCCCACCCATACACCAGGTGAAGCGAATGTAAGCGCCGTGGCGCGGAATCCGGGTCGGATGAAGATGCAGCCAGACATTATCCAAAACCTGCAAGTAACGGTTGCGTGGATTGTCCTCGTACCCATGACGAAACATCGACTTCCAGACCTGCGTTTTCAACAGACTATCTTTCATCTTATCGAAGAAAGCTGGCATCTTATCTCCTTAGTTTTTTATGTAGATAGGTAGTTAAGGGGGATTAAACGAAAAGAATATAAAGACATTTATGTAGAATGTCAAGGGATTTTGCGGGGATAAAAAGAAAAGGAAAGAGAAGATTTACTGAACCTGCTTTTGCAGCAAATGCTTCGGAATCAGCCAGCGCTCCAGTACTTCAAAAATCAATTCTACCAGAATGGCCAATAAAGCCGCCGGGATGGCGCCCCACATGATGATGATCGGGTCGTTTAATGTCACACCAGTAAAAATGTATTGACCGAGTCCGCCGGCGCCAATAAAAGCTGCCAGGGTGGCCGTGCCGACACTGATCACCGCCGCCGTTCGAATGCCTGCGAGCATATTCGGTGCTGCCAATGGGATTTCGATGTGCCGCAAGCGCTGCCAGGTTGTGAGTCCCATGCCCACGGACACTTTTTTTAAGACAGGATCGATTGTATTTAAAGCAGCAAAAGTGCTTCTTAGAATCGGTAGCAGCGCGTAGAGGAACAAAGCGATTAGAGCAGAGACGGTGCCGATGCCAAAAGGGGCGATCATAAATGCCAGCAAAGCGATGGCAGGGATAGTTTGCAGCAGACCGGTAAAATAAATGACCGGCTTCGAAATCTTGGGTAAGCGATAGATAATAATTCCCAACGGAATTGCCACAGCCATAGCCGCGAGCAGAGCTATAATGACCAACTTCAAATGAGTGAGTGCTCGTTGGGCCAGCGTCTGCCATTTTCTTTCGGACACATTTGTACTGATATCTTTTAGTAGATTTTTGCTTATAAGAAAACTTCGGGCTGCTTCAGCAAAACTTTTCCTATCTAAAGCCACGCTTGCGTTTAAGTTTTGCATTTCCTTGTTATCGATCATTCCGGTCAGCTCGTTTAAAATCGATTTCACTTCAATACTCACATCGTTGCGAATGAGTGGAGCCGCGAGATATGCCGGAAAAAAATTCTTGTCATCTTCGAGGCAAAAGAGATCATATTTTTGAATTTCCGCATCTGTTGAATAAACATCCATAACATCGATTTTATTTTGCTCAAGGGCGGCATAGGATAAAGCATGTTCCATTCCGAGTGGATCAGCCGTGAGCCCATAAGTTTTTGCCAGCGGTCTCCAGCCGTCGCCGCGTTCCAGAAATTCCTGGCTCAGGCCGAAACGCAAATCCGGGTGTGAACGCAGATCAGACATATTTTTAAGATTCTCCGATTTCGCAAACTCTGCCCTTACCGCGAAAGCATAAGTGTTATTAAATCCAAATGAATCCAGCAGCTCCAAACTATGATTTTCCCGAAGCAACTTTTGTAATTCTGAATAAGTTGGCGACTCTTTCAGTTTCAGAATCGCTTGTTCAATCGTGCCGGAATACTCGGGATAGATATCGATCTCGGCGTTGGTCAGTCCTTGATAACAAATTATCGTGCCGCCTAAACCAAACCGGCGTTCGATAATGAAGCCGCGATCCTCTAAAAGCTGCGCCATGATTTCTGCCAAAATGTTGCTTTCGGGGAAATTCTTCGAGCCGATTTTGATGGTTTGGCTGTGCAGGGGCTGTGAGAAAAGAAGTGAAATTAGCAAAAGGTAAAAAAGTCTTGAACAATAAGTAGTCATTCCTGCGCAGGCAGGAATCCAGAAACGTAGCTGGCCCCTAGATTCCCGCCGGAGTTTATCCCGTGCTTTGACACGGGACGGGAATGACGAGTTATTTTGATTTTTTGGACGAGCCACTTGCAGTTATTTTAAAGCAATTAAACCACATCATCTTCCAATTGCATGTGAACAAACTTTTTCACGAATTTTGAAGCGGGGGTTTCCAAAATTTCTTTGCGCGTGCCGATCTGCTCGATTTGACCTTCATTTAAAATAACAACCTGATCGGCCAATTTAAAAGCTTCTCGAAGATCATGAGTGACCAGTATGATCGTTCTCGCCTCTAATTTTTGCAGCTTGATAAACTCAGCGTGGATTTCGCTGCGGGTAATCGGGTCGAGGGCGCCAAAGGCTTCGTCAAGCAGAAATATTTTTGGATTCAGCATCATGGCGCGGCAAAGGCCGACACGCTGCTGTTCGCCGCCGCTCAATTCATGGGGATATTTCGTGAAATAATCTTTCGGTAAATTTACTAAATTGACCAGCTCTTCGGCACGCTTTGAAATTCGATCATTTTCCCAGTTTTCCAAAACCGCCAGCAAAGTGATATTTTTTTTAACCGTTAAATGCGGGAAAAGTCCGGTACCCTGCACCGCGTAGCCCATTCGTCTACGGAGTTCGGATAAATTATCGTAATTGATTTTTTTATCGAAAACAGAGACCTGGCCGTGGTCCGGTCGAAGCAAGCCGTTGATAAGTTGAATGAGCGTGGACTTGCCGCTGCCGCTGGGTCCAATAACAGCAGTGGTTTTGTCCGGTTGGAAAGTGAGACTAATATTTTTCAGGGCAATTTTTTGATGGTAGGATTTGGAAACATTGTCGAAAGCGATAGAAGACATAATTTATTCATATAACGGATTGAAAAACATAAAAAAAGTTTCACGCAAAGTCGCGAAGGCGCTAAGACTCGCAAAGTTACTTTAAAAGGTTTGACTCATTAGAAAAATTGAGTTGCAAGGGCAAAATAAGATTTTTTATTTTTCTCTGCGTCATCTTCGTGTCTTAGCGACTTTGCGTGCGGTTTTTTCTTTAAATTGGTTTAAAAAGATTAAGACTAAACCAATTTTTCGAATCGTACCACGAGTGCTTAATTTCAAAGCCACTGGCTTGCGCCATCTCTTTGATTTGCTCTTTGGAAAATTTGTAGGAATCTTCCGTGTAGATGGTCTCGCCTTTCTTAAATTCAAAAATCCGATTCAGCTTGCCTATTTTTACCGACTGCCGGCTTGTGCTTTCCAGGTGCATTTCGATGCGGCTCATTTTTTTATTAAGAAAAGCTTTGTGGCGAAACTTCTCGATGTTAAAATTGCCCTCTAATTCATTGTTGATGCGGACGAGCATGTTCAGATTGAATTGCGCGGTCACACCTTGCGAATCATTGTAAGCCGGTTCGATGATCTCTTTATCCTTAATTAAATCAACGCCAATGAGAAAGCAATCCTGGCTGTTCAGGGTCGCGCGAATTTCACGGAGAAATTCAATCCTGCCTTTTTCATTAAAATTTCCAATTGTGGAGCCTAAAAACGCAATGAGCTTTTTGGAGATGTTTTGCTGTTTCAGCGAGTTCAGCGCCGTGATGTAATCGGAAGCCAGTGCAGTGATTCTTAATTCCGGATAGTCTTTTAAAAGAGCTTTTGCGCTTTCTACCAAAATACTTTTTGAAATATCGATTGGGATATAATGCAGCTTTTCATGGCGTCTCAAAAACGCTTCGAGCAGCAAGCGGGTTTTTGTGGAGCTGCCGCTGCCGAGTTCAATAAACGCAAAATCTTTTTGGGCAAGAACGGCTATTTCTTCTGAATACTTTTCAATG
>JADFPY010000151.1 GCA_022562085.1 candidate division KSB1 bacterium
GAAGCATGCTCCTTAACACTCAATATTGATTCATTTATGGAATTTAGGTGTTCTAAGACATGCCAAAATACAACAGTATCAAATTCCTTAGAGCGGAAATGTGCAGGGTCATACACCCCTTGTACTACATTATCCGCAAACTCCCTGCGAGCCTCGTTAAACTTGATTTCATTTGGCTCAATACCATAAACTTCCTGTCCCCTTTTCCTGAATTCCTGCATAAGTTTTCCCCTCCCACAACCGATGTCCAAAACCAGTCCTCCTGACTCGAGTGATGAATTTATCGTGATGACAATTCTACCAAGGAAAAAACGGATTATCGCGGAGAAGAATCTTACATATAAAGAATTTTTATCTCTTGCGATATTCTGTTCCGAAGTCTCGTATACAGATTCCTCATCTTGTATTTTTCTCCATGAAGACCCACACCGTGAACAATTATTATACTCATGAAACTTACCCCCTTCAAGCCAGTCAGGAAATAAAATAATGTCGATTCCTGTATATAGATTACAAACAGGACAGTTCAAGACATCTTGGCTTACATTGTTTATTTTTACTTCCATAGCTTATTTTGTACTTTCGTGCATAGGTTTTAAAAGCGATGGGCGAATAAAATACGTCTTATTAGGCATACTTATCCCCTTCATCCTTGACAGCGCTAAAGATTTCTCTAATTCGTGAATAGTATCTATCAATGGTGTAGTTCTTCATCATGTGGTCATGTCCCTTTTTACCAATTGACAGTCGCAGCTTCGGATCCTCAATGAGCTTCACAATTGCCTGCTTCATTCCATCTACATCTCCCGGCTGTACAAGTAATCCGCATTTTCCTTTCTGTAAGATACGCGACGAACCGCCTTTTTATCTCCCGAATTAAAAAAAATGGTGCTAAAATTCTTAATTTAATAAAAAAATCTTTTGCAAGCAATTTAATTCTATATTCTGCACTCACAACCTTAGGAAAATTAGGTAAATAATATCGCAAAACATCAAGCGCAAACTCGGAATATATGTCATAGCCACTGTCATTAGAGCACCTACTGCTAATATCTTTCGAGATAGAATGTAATACGTCTCCGCGGGCAGCAAACCAAAAGTCTGGCAATGAAAGCTCGGGCCTATTTCTATCCTTACTCCACAGAAGATGTTGAACCAAAATGCTTCCCGATTTAAGATTTTCTTCATGATCCCTGATTTCAGAAAATAGTAAGTTAAAATCAATTTCTATATCCGATCTGATTTTAATTACGATGTTATCATGCATATCACCACCCATAACCTCAAGACCTCTCAATAATGAATAAAACTGCCTTGCTTTATTGCCTTTGCGAATGGTCTTGGAGCTATTCTTTTCTTTTCTTGGAAAAACTGGAACGGAATCTTGATTGGATAATACTAATACAGCCCCTAGTCCTTTTATTTTTTTAGCGAGTTCGTCTGAACAATCACCAAACCATCCGCTGTATATCACATTTATATTCCTATTTTTACATTGTCTGATATTACGCAAAATTGTAGAACTCGAGTCAAAATGAACAATCAAATCTGAATCGTGACTGTATCCTCGCAGTTTTAATAAGCTTTTGCGACTCCAAGTTATCCCCGGAGAATAAACAGGGCCCTGAATAACGACTGTAATGTTTTGCGTATTCATGATACATATATATTATATTGATATTGGTCATTAAGTAATACTATTAGGCTTGAAATATTACGATTTAAATTATCGATACTTTGCTTATATTCATTAAGCTTTTTGATTGAAACTTTTGATCCGCCCGAACTATGCAGTTCTATGACCATATCGGCAAGTCTACTTTTTTCCAATGCTAAATAATCTAAATCAGATCCTATATAGCCTAATTGTCGAATTAACTTGTTTTTATTTTGTGATTTATAAATATCATTCACTTGATTTTCAAACTGCTTAATACTGTCTTCCGATATTCTTAAAACTTCGTCCCAGGTACCAGGAGCCTTCCTTTCGCCTAATAAAGTATAGACTTTACGTGAAATTGACGACTCAAGAATCTGAATTTGACTTAAATCCTCTTGCAATTGTTTTTTCAAAAATCGTACCTCATTATAATCATCTTCCATTTTATCAAGTAATTCTAACATAAGCGGCATGTCAGCTAGCTCTTTGTTGAATTTATCTTGGAATGATTTTTTTAATTTTTCAATTTCTTGATTCTCAGGGGCCTTATCCACGAAGTCTTTGTACTTTTTGAAATACAACAGGCCAAAAAAACATATAAATAACAAGGATATGAGGGCAAAAATAGGTAACTTTAAAAGAACTAAAACACCTGCAATAATAACGAATATTATTGAAAGGAATAAAAAATAGGGTTTTGGTTGCTCAGGAATATTATTTAATTCATTTTGGTAAAGAGTGTAGGCATTTTTCAACCATTCGTAATGTTCACTTCTTTCCTCACTAGATACTTGGGTTTGCTCTTTATGCATAGATTCAGATTTTTTCTGTCGGTAGGAACTCAGCTCGTTTTGAATTTCATTGATTTTTTCAAGGGGCATTCGATTTATTTTGTCTCTTAGCCGCTTTACATCCTGGTTGAGACTATAAGCTTGGAATTGCTTGGCTTTTTTTATTTCCTGAATTTGATCTTGCAATAGTTGTTTGTTTTCAATCATTAAATTCCGCTGACCGCCGGAAAAATCGCTATCTATTTGGCTAAATAAATCATCATAATTCTCAAGAACGCTAATTAACTCAAGTCTCTCTTTAATTTCACCCGTTTTCGGCCCAATTGGCGAATTATTTTCAAGCTTAGATTTTTGAAGGATTTTTGAAATTCTGTTTTGTATTTTGTCGAGGACATTCTTTCCCGAAAGCAAGCGTTTCATAATATTTTTGTCAACCCCGCCCTCGACATCGACAATTTCCACCTCTGCTCCCTTGACCACCAAAAGTTTCGAAAAATCAGCCGGCAGTCCGGTTTTCGCTTCCTCCCAGTAGTCCTCCAGTTTTTTTGGGGAATCCGGAGAAAACTCAACTAGTTGACCATTAGAAAGACCCTGGAGTATCACCTTGCCCGTGCCCTTTTGATCGCGCAAAGTCCACTGGTTTGACTGTCGGAAAAGTGAACGAATGATGAATTCCACCAGGAAAGTCTTGCCCTCTTCATTGTGACCGAAAATGAGATTGAATTGCCCTAACTCGGTTGAAAACTGCGTATGAGGACCAAGGTTCTGGACATGGATTTCTTTAATCGCGACGGACATTTAATCCTCGTAAATAACTTTAAGTGCCTGTATCAAGATCAGCTCTTTGCTGGGATGATTGCTGATAGTATTCCAGTCAAGCTTGTCTATCCATGCAGAAACCCGATTGGAAATTTCCGCACGATTGATATCCTCAGCCACGGAAACCTCAGTTAAATCGGGTTCCCAGCTCTTATAAAAGGTGAACTCACGAAAGGCCTTGCGGATGGTTTCCATTAGCTTTCTCTTATCCGAAGAGTAGCCATACACTTTTATTTTGATTTGCGTTTTTGAAATTTCTTCCTCTTCAAGCTCCCAGCTTTTAATTCGTTCTGCAATCTCTTTCTCAATGTAATCTGCTTCATCTTCAACAGGCAGGATCACAAAAGATTCATTGAAAAAAATGACCTGCGAATCAACTTTTCGGTGTTCGATTTTACCGGTGTCGGTATCGAAAATCAAGAAGCGGCGACGGCCGGTTTCACGGATGTCTAAACCACACGGGGACCCAATGTAGTGTACTTTGCCCTTATCCATCGCTTTGTGGATGTGGCCGAGAAACACTTGCGCCGGCTTAAAATTCTCCAAATCGCTTCGAGTCAAAGGCATGTAAACGCCCGGCTCAAACGGATTTGGTTCATATCCCTCTGCCCAATCCCCGTGTCCGACGAGCACCCAATTATTTTCCCCTAAATCTGAAGCAAAACCAGAGATGAATTCTCCCATGGTCTTGCCTTTTTTGAATGGTAGAAAAAGAAATGGCGGCGCATTTTCACCAAAGTCTTGCAGTTTAGGTTCCGAATAAATCTCAAGGTTAGCTGCCGTGACTTCTTGTTGATTTAAAACGCTGTCGTGATTACCCGGAATAACCAGGACTTTTATGTCTTGATACTTTGAACAAAGCTTATCAAATTCTGCATAATTTCGACTTGTCTCATCGAAAAGATCTCCAGCAATAATAAGTGTACTAATCCTTCCTTCCACCATTTGTTGAAAAATATTTTCTAAGGCGTGATACCGCTCGGGGTACATTTGGCCGGCGGTCAAATGCAGATCAGCTGTAAAGGCGATTTTCAATGCTGATTCCTTTCAAACTTCATAATCCACCACCTTCTTTTCAATACGGATTTTGTTTAGAAATTCTTTGATGAGTCTCTGGTGTTCAGGGTGGGCTTGATAGGCTTTTAAAGTTTCTTTGTTCGCAAACTCTGAATATAAAACGACATCAAAAGCGGCGTCTGAATCATCGAAGTTAATGCCGGCTTCGGCGAATTTTATTTCGGTGATTTTTTTCGGCAAGGACTCTAACCGGGCTTTCAGTTTTTGTGCGTTTTCGAGTTTACTGCAGCCCTCGGCCTGTTCTTTCAATTTCCACATGACGATGTGTTTTATCATTATTTTTTCCTCTTCAAAGGGCAATCATTATCCTGAATAATTCATGAATTTCCATTTCAGGCAAAAAACTTCAATATTGTCATGCCCGAGTAGTCCGGCATCTATTACCTGCACTAAGTTGTTGATTTGGTGTGGATTCCCGCTCCCCGCCTTCGCGAGGACAGGCTTCGCGGGAATGACGACTTTTATGGTTTGTGAATTATTCAGGTTAATTAATCCATCAATAAATTTATGAATAAAATTATCCTGAAATTTAAAATAAATGATAACTGACAAAACCAACTTTTTTAAAATAGCCCTTATTCAGCACCCGCCAGTCTTTCTAAATCTCAAAGCCAGCCTCAAAAAGGCCTGCGATCTAATTGAAGAAGCGGCAAAGGAAGGCGCAAAGGTTATGTCTTTCCGGAGACCTGGCTGCCCGGCTACCCGGTTTGGCTGGACTTTGCACCGAATGCCGGACTCTGGGAACATCCTCCTGCAAAAGCTCTTTACCGAATCCTGGCAGAAAATTCTGTTGAAATTCCGGGAAAAGAGCTGCAAGCGCTCTTAAACGCGGCAAAGAAGACGGGTGCTTATGTTGTCATGGGCTCCCATGAAAGGCTCGCTGGTACCCTTTACAACACCATGATTTTCCTCGATAAAAACGGCAGAGATATTCAAATCCACCGCAAATTGATGCCGACTTACACCGAACGCCTGATTTGGGGACGCGGTGACGGCAGCACCCTCCCTGCCATCGAAACCGATTTTGGAAAAATTGGCGGTTTGATCTGCTGGGAGCATTGGATGCCTTTGGCACGGGCAGCTATGCACGCCAAACACGAAATGCTGCACATCGCCCAGTGGCCGATGGTAAAAGAGTTGAATTTAGTCGCCAGCAGGCAGTACGCATTTGAAGGCCAGTGTTTTGTGGCCGCGGTTGGATCTGTTTTGAGTAAAGGTGAAATTCTCGAAGGATTTCATTCGCTTAAAAATGCCGATAAAAAAGCATTGGAATTATTGGAAGAGATCCCCGGCCAAAAGAATGATCTGATTCTAAAAGGCGGCAGCGCGGTGATTGCACCCAATGCTGAATATATAGTGGAGCCTGTTTACAATGAACCCTCTATTCTTTACGGGGAAATCAATCCTGAATGGGTCAAAGAGGGCAATCTGGTTCTTGATACGGATGGCCACTACTCCCGTCCGGATGTCTTCCAACTTCACGTTAACACCCAGCCCCAAATCAATGTAAAATTTGACCCCCGGAATCTCTAGGGCGAATCGCCCCTACTTTTCTGCTAATCAAACGCCTCAACTCTGCCGATAATAACTCATTGCAAAGAAAATGAGGCGAAGATGTCAAATACAAACGAATTTTACTATCTTTTAAAAAACGAGAAAATCGCTGAGTTTAACCTCAGTGTTGAGGGATTGAAAGATTACGATTTACGGGATGTGAATCTCCGGGGCCGTAATTTGCAGAAAGCCAACCTCAAATACGCCGATTTACGCGGCGCCTACTTGAGCCATTGTGGTTTAAAAGGTGTTAATCTATCCATGGCGAATTTGGAGGGTGCAAGTCTGCACATGGCGCGGGTAAGCGGTGCGTATTTTCCCAAAAATATCTCAGCGCTTGAAATTAAAAACAGTGTGAATATTGGCACCAGAATCCGCACAAGCGACAATGACAACATTCATGAAAGTTCGGAGTTGATTGTTTAGAACTATTGTCTCTTAAGGATGAATTCGAACTCCAACCTCAAAAAAGATTCCGCTGAAATCAAATGTGACATCTCTTAGCAAGAAGCCGCTATCGGAACCTGCAAATCCCGAAATCTCTGCAAAACGATATCCGACTTTTCCAACTAAGGACAGAAGTGATGAGAACCTCCATTGCGGTCCAGCGGCTACCGCAAAGCCGAAACCATTCTCACTTTCATCTTCTTTAATTCCCGGGGAATTGGTAATTTCAACGGCCGGGAATTCAAAACTTTGTTTCACAAAATGATATTCCGCGGCCAATTCGGTGATTAAACTAAATTTTCCAAAGGGGAAATTATAACTGACTCCGAAAGCTACGGGTAGACTTGATACTTTGTACTCATCTTCAACAACAGCAATAACCTCGGGACCGGTCTCACTGGTGATCTTCCGTTTATTTTTCACACTACTCTTGAGATAAGTCACCCTTGAAAAAATTGCAAGTCTGTTTGACAGATAAAAATGTATGCCGCCGCTAAAAGTGGCATTGTTTTTAAAGTCATCATTCTGTATTCCAAAGCTATTATTAGATTCATACGGTGTGAAACTGGAATAGCCGATTCCTAAATCAAAACCGATTCCTGAATTTTGCGGCTGAGCATTGGAGTTAGAAAATTGCAGCACGTAAGAAGTTAATAGAACGAAAACAATTTTCTTAAAATCCATGTTTGCCTTCCTTATATTTTGCTGTTTAAAGTAGATAAAATTTCTCTTCAACTCAAATGATTTATTTCTCACTTGAAAAATACAAATCAAATCAACATATTTGAACTAAAGATAATATTTAACACTTACTTCTCTCAAAAATATGACAAACGAAATCGATCAAAAGCCTGAAGGCTTTGAAAACGCACAAGACAAAGCGCAAGAGTTTTTTAAAGACAAAGAGAAAACCGGTCACCTTTTAGACGAAGCGCTCAGAAAAGCGGAACGAAATAAAAATGTTTTAGAAAACATCTGGGTGGATCTGCAAGCTCTTTTGCGTTTAACCAAAGCCTGGCTCAAAAGCGAATATACACAAACCCCCTGGCAAACGATAGTTTTTGCAATCGCTGGAATTATTTATTTCGTGAACCCATTCGATATTGTGCCGGACTTTATCCCTGGCGCCGGTTATTTAGATGATGCAACCGTCATCGGATTCGTGATCAAGTCGATTAGGCGGGAGATTAAGCAGTTCCTGGATTGGGAAAAAGCTCAGAGTTTAACCACAGAAGACACCTAACGCGCACACCGAACCCTGTCAGGGTTAGTTAGTATAGATAAAAACAAAAAAGCGCCGTCAGATTATATCTGGGCGCTTTTGGATGACTGTTATCAGTTATTAACTAAAGTGCACCAAAAGAAAACCCTCTCGTAATCCAACTTCGAGTACCTTGGTCTTATCTGAAAACACAACTTTCATTGCGAACTAATTGCCATCCGAGAACATTGAGTGAAAACACTCATAAATATTTCTAAGATTTTTTTCGGCCCAAACCCTCTGGCAGTTAATTCTTGTCAGATAAAACCAGGTACAGCCATGGAAGTAAAAACAATGTTTACGATGGAGTCTTCAAATATATTGTACCTCCGAACGATTGCATTTTAGAACTTGATCGGAAAATAAGACAGGCGGCAAAGTTTTATCGTTGACAATTATCCATTGTCAAGGGTGCGTTTTTGTCTGGAAGCTTTTCATATATCCAAAAGTCAAGTTGATGGAGTTGGTTCATAAACCATAAAAACCAAAGGTTTCAATGCAGTCATTGACAAGCAAGAAAATACGAAATCCTCGGCAAAACCTGTGATTAAACAAAATTTTCTTGACATTATCTATATATTGTGCTATACTAAAGATATCAATACAATACTTAGATTTTTAATTAGTGAGGCTTGGTATCTTTTGATAGATAATTTCAGGGAGTTAGAGAAAATGCTGGTGATATAAAATTAGTTCGTCCGCAATTTCTTAATTCAAAACTTCTTGAATCTCCGGCATTTGGTTATCTTTTTTGAATCTTATGATGGATTAGAAGATGCAATTTGATTTTGATTAACATCACTGGGGGAAGCCAAACAATGTTTTATAACACTTATAATAAAACGGTTTTTCTTTCTCGCGAAGAGATTAAAGTACTAGAAGAAGCCAAGTCGTTACTTTTTGAGATGGAAAGAATTACCGGGTGTAACCATGTTATAATCTCTCGACCATATCATTATCTATCAATCTTAGTTGAGAAGTTCAGGTATTCTAAACGCAGACTGCTGACGCGAATTAACAGATTAATATTCTCCCGTTACTGGCGCCCCAGAAGAGTAGTTTCTCCAAATTTATTTTTTCCAGTTCGACGAAAACAGCACCTTTTACCAATTGTAACCGAACCAACAGTATCAAATCACTTCTATAATCGAGCGTCGAGCCAATGAAAAAAGCAGTGATGCATTGAGACGATAAGTGGGCAATCTAGTAAAGTGTTTGTAGGTGAAAGTCAAGAAAACTGAATTTTTTTGTAAACCATCATCTAATTTCACTGGCACTTAGACAAGCTTTTATTTCGTCAAAGTTTGGTAGTGACCTCGTTCTTGTCCATAAATTAGGAGATGTTTAGTAAACAAAAATACATGGGTTTCCGCGATAAATAATTTTATAAAGTGCAGAGATTAACCCCGGAGTATTTTTACATTTTTTGCAATCCCTAAAAAAAGAGCAATAAGCTTAAAGTTAGACTTCTTTCCCTAATTTTCCGACCTCCTAAAAAACAGATTTAACCGTTTTATAAACGGTAATAAACGGTAAATTTTCTCTATTTTGTGAAATTTATGAAGCCCAAAAAAGGATATTTAATAATACTTTGTTGGGGTTGTCACAAAGCAACTTTCTATGACAGCTTAGTCTACAAGGCGTGCGTTGCAGTACCCAAGCCTTACCTCTAAATAGGTTCAATCGAGGGGTATGACTCCTTCTTGCTTTTTTAGATTAAAATACCTATACTCTCTTGACGGTTCAAAAGGCGGACGTTTATTGATGCAGGTGAAAGAGAACAATCCCGAATATATCAAAGAATACTTCTTTTCTTGCACTTGAATGGCAAAACCAGAGTGCTGCTAACATAGACAAACATGAATGGCAATTAAGATTAGGGTGGGGCCGTCATCTTAGCAACATTCTTAGGGGCCTGTGCCACTTCTCAGTTCCCAAGAATATAGAGCCAAGGCAATCCCCTGTTTTTGACCGTTTTTCTTCAATTTTGTTGCTTATTTGTTACTTTTATAATTATCAAATCAATATTTTCAATGGTTTAAGTTTGTTAACGATGATTCCTTTCCATTCAATACTTTGGTGTAGTATATTTAGCGGCTTTCACTCTGAATCTGGTCTGAACGGAGGAATATAGTTAATGGCCCAATTTGAAACGAATAACTACGATGTTTTAATAGTTGGTGGCGGTGGAGCCGGTTTGCGCGCTGCAATTGCCGTTGCTGAAATCAACCCGAAATTGAGCATCGCGGTAGTCTCGAAAGTTTATCCAATGCGCAGCCACACCGTGTCTGCCGAAGGTGGGTCTGCGGCAGTTATCAAGACCAACGACAGCCTTGACGATCATGCCTACGACACTATCTCCGGCGCGGATTGGATGTGCGATCAAGATGCCGTCGAGGTATTTGTCAATGAAGCCCCTCAGGAAATGT
>JADFPY010000152.1 GCA_022562085.1 candidate division KSB1 bacterium
AAAACAAATTTTGTTTTGCGAATGATTTCTTTGGGCAGCTCTCTTAAGTCCTTTTCGTTTTCTTTAGGAAGAGCAATTTCATGAATTCCGGCTCGAAATGCCGCAGAAATTTTTTCTTTTATGCCGCCCACAGGCAAAATTTTACCGCGCAGAGTAACTTCGCCGGTCATGGCAATATCGTTTCTTATCGGACGCTCTGCCATTACCGAGGCCACCACCATGCAGACTGCCACACCCGCCGAGGGTCCGTCTTTGGGAATTGCTCCTGACGGGAAATGTATATGAATATCGAGTTCGCTGAAATCGTTGTGTCACTATTTGTGTTTTTAAATTTCTGCTCCATCGCGTCGATGGCCTTCTGCAAAGCACTAACTTTCCATCCAGTGTCAAACCCTTGTTCTCTGAGTCGATTCTCTCTGCGAATGGCTGCATACATTTTCTTCAATGATAGTTCATCACGTATGACAAAATAATTTCCTTCTGCCGGAACTGTTCCTGTTCCTCGTGGAGCCATCGGTCGCCTTGCGCGTGGACACCAATCATAAAGATCGAAGAAACAAAAGTGAAACGAACCATAGAGCGTGACTTCACCAGAAAATGCTTTCCATTCTGGTTTGAGCCTGCCGGAATCTTTAATCGCTTCGTTGAAGTATTTCGTAACATCCTGACTCCATTTCTGATCCAGTCCATCAGGCGCATTATCAACATTGATGTGCCAAATTATCGGACTCTTTGAATACATACCAAACACCTGTTCTTGAGCAGAGTTGATCGAGTCATAACCAAAAAGGTGATTCGTCATTTTATCTAATTTCGAATTCATTTCATCTGAAACATAACCTAACCTGATTGCAATTTCGATTTGCGTATTAAGTTCAACGAGAGAAGAACGTGCGATTTCAAAAAACCTCCTACGTTCGGCTGGTGATCTTCGGGATGAACCTTCTGCAAGATTAGAAGGTATCGAAACAGCGGCTCTTCTGATTTGATTCGTTATACCGTAGAGTTCTGATTTTGGAAACTTTTCAGTTATCTCGTAAATAAAAATTACAAACTTAATACCAACCTTCCAGAAATCACGATTTTTATGATTTAATTCAAGCATCCCGTTTTCACATCTCACGTCTTCCGATCCACCAAATTATAAACCGTTGGGATAATAACCAAAGTCAAAACGGTTGACGTAATGAGACCGACAATTACGGTGATCGCCATTGGTGTTCTAATTTCAGCGCCATCGCCAAGGCCAAGCGCCATCGGCAGCAGACCCAGAACCGTGGTCGCAGTGGTCATCATGATCGGACGCAAGCGGATTTTCCCGGCTTCGACAATCGCCTGCATTTTTTCCATGCCTCTTTCGCGCAATTTGTTTATATAATCCACCAGCACGATCGCGTTATTAACTACAATTCCCGCCAGCATAATCATCCCCAGGAAGACCACGATACTCAACGGAATATTAAATACGAAGAGAAACAGGATCACCCCGATGAGTGCTAAAGGAATGGTGAAAATAATAATAAAAGGATGGATGATCGATTCGAACTGCGAAGCCATGACAATGTACACTAAAAAGATCGCGAGCGCGAGCGCCAGCTTAAGGCTGCTGAGCGATGTTTCCATCTCTTTATTTTGTCCGGCAAGAACATAAGTAAAGTCGCTTGGCATTTCCATGGTTTGCAGAATGGCGAAAATATCTTCACTTACTTCGCTCAAGCTTCGTCCGCTTATATTTGCGGTCACCACTGCGGTTCTCTGCTGGTCAACACGTCTTATTTCAGAGGGCCCTTCGTGGACTTTGAGTTCAGCAACTGCTTCCAGGGGAATCGGCTTTTCGGCGCCCGGGTTGATAGTCAGTCTTCGTAAATCGTCAATGCTTCCCCGATCTTGTTCACGCAGCCGTACCAAAATATCGATTCTGCGGTCCCGCTCTTTGAATTCAGTCGCCACGTCGCCGCGTATTTTGTTCCGCACAATCGAAGCGACTTCAATGATGTTCAGGCCAAATTTTGACAGCAGCGGACGGTTATAAACAATTTGAACTTCCGGATTGCCCCGCTGAATATTTGATTTAATATCCGTTACTCCAGGAATCGACTCCATTTCTTCTTCAAGTTTTTTGGAAATTTCCTGTAATTTCTGCAGGTTGTATCCATAGATTTCGACTTCCACCGGGGTCTTAAAACTAAACAATACCGGCCGCGAGATTTTCCATTGGATACCCGGGTAGTTCTGCATTTGCTTGCGGATGGCATCCACCAGTTTTTCTTCACTTACAACGACAGCATTTTTATAACGAACCGGTTTTTCCGGTTCGTTACCGCCGATATCAGTTTTGGTTTTTGCATCTCCGAAGTTAGCCATGCCGGAGACGGAAGCAAATTGCTTATCTGCAGGCCGGTTTTCACTAATCTTGGGCTCCTCGATCGGTACTTTGTCCCCCGGTCGATTCAAGGTCACGGTTATTTTCGAGGTGTGTTCACCTTCTTCGCTGCCGCTGTTGGCGGTTTTATCGGTTCCGGAGATAGAAGCAACTTTTTTAACTCCGGGTTGATTTTGCAGGTACTGTTGGATTTCGGCGATTTTCCGGTCGGTTTGCTCGACAGGCGTTCCCACTGGCAGCGTAATCTCGACATTAAATTCTCCCTGGTTAACTTCAGGGATGAGCTCGCTGCCCAAACGCGGCCCAACGATAAAAACGCTGAACAGGAATAGCATCCCGACCACGCCTAACACCGGTTTCGGCTTGTCTAAAGCGTTTTGTAAAATTCTGGGGTAAGCTGCTTCTAATTTTCCATAGGACCAATTGAAGGCACTCAGGAGCAGCTTTACCGGAAACGAAAAGACCAATCTCAGTGCAATAAAAAAGCCCTTAATAAATACAGCACTGATAACAAAGAAAAAGTGCAGGACTCTGAAAATTAATTCAAGCAAGAACTGGAATGAAAACTTCATTAAATCGAATAGAAGTCTAACAGGGAAAAAGAGAATCTTGGCAATTTTACTTTTCCAGGCGGATTCTTTAAAACGAGTTTTGAAACGCCGCATGTCCTCAAATAGCGCAGGGGCCGATTTGTTGATTAAAAAAGTCGGCCAGATTTCTTTGACGTATTTTATTTTCCAAAAATCGGGGTTATTTGCAAACTTAGTGATCCAGTCGGTTAGTTTAAGTTGAATCGTTCCTTTTTCAATAATGTTAATCAAAAATTTTGTCAGCCCAAAAACCGGTATGATACTAACGAGCAAAAGTATGCTGAATTGTTTTAATGCGGCGATAAGCAGCCCGCCAAATGCCTTGAGTGTTTTCCACAAAACCAACCCGCCGGTCTTTAAAAGAATTACCAAACCCGAGAGCAGCTTTGAAAAAAAGCTTTGCTGGTTTTCTGCAGATAAAAGTGAATCCACTGACTCCTGTGTAGAAAAATGAAAGATATGGTTTTTGAGCATTTGGTCTGTTTGGATGCCCTGCACAAATTTTGAACTTTCCCGCGAAGAGAGCATGGGGATGAGAAACAACGCAACACCGAAAGATGCGAAAAGGGAGAAAACAACCGTTAGCGCCAGGTTGCCAAAAATCTGCCCCGCAACTCCTTCAACAAAAACGATTGGGAAAAACACCGCGACGGTTGTCATCGTTGAAGCGAATACAGCCCCACCCACTTCGCTCACGCCACGTACGGTGGCTTGGATGAGGTCGTCGCCCTCTTGACGGCAGCGGGCTATACTTTCCAGAACCACGATCGAGTTGTCCACCAGCATGCCGATGCCGAGCGCCAGGCCGCCCAGTGACATGATGTTTAAGGAGACCCCGAAAATCTTCATTGGCGCAAATGTCGCGACGATGGAAATGGGAATGGCGATCCCGACAATTAAAGTTGCCTTCATGTTTCTCAGGAAGATAAAAAGCACGATAACAGCAAGTAACCCACCCCATTTCGCTGTATTTTTGACTTCGTCAACGGAATTCTGAATGAAAACCGACCGGTCTGAAAGCAGATCGAGTTCGATGTTTTCGGGTAAATCATGATTTATAAAGTTGGTCATTTCCTTAGCGAGCAAGGCTTGCCTATTGCGTTCAGACCCGCCGCCGGGTCTGCCCCTGCCTGTTTTCTTTTCCTCTTTTTTCTTTTTGTCGGTGGCAATTTTTTTCTCTTTTGCTTCAGGTTTTTTCTTTTTCACTTCAGCTTGTTTTTTTACAAACTCCCGCTGTTTCACGCTGCCAAACACCCGATCTTTTACGCGCTGGGCCACGGTAACGATGTTGGCGTCAGCTTCCTTAAAAACTTCAATTTCGACGCTCTCTTTGCCATTTAAGCGGGTAATGATTTCGCGATCCTTGAAAGTCCGCTTCACCTGCGCGACGTCCATGATTTTAATTTCTTTGCCATTCCAGTTGCCAATGACAACTTTGCCGATTTCATCCACAGATTTAAACTCATTCAGGGTCCTGACCAGGTACTCGGTTTGTCCTTCTTTCAAATTTCCACCGGCAAGATTGACGTTCTCCTCCGCAAGTCGGTTTTTAATTTGCTGGATGTCGATTCCGATAAGTGTTAACTGCTGCTCGTTGGGCTCAACCCGGATTTCTTCCTCAAGCCCTCCTTTAACTTTGACCGCCGCGACCCCTTCTACTGTTTCAAGGATGCGCTTAATCTCTTCATCCCCAAGATAGCGCAGATAAATCAGCGATGCGTCGCCATACAACCCGAGCCGTAAGATTGGATCCAAGGACGGGTCGAAGCGCAGAATGAGTGGCCGTTTTGCTTCTTCGGGCAAGAAGACCTGGTCCAATTTTTCCCGGACATCGGCGGTGGCCTGGTTCATGTCTGTATCCCAGGTGAACTCGAGCTTGACGTCGGATTGCCCGGCTTTGGAAATGGAGCTAATGCTCACCAAATTGTTGACTACGCCCAGCGCCTGTTCTACGGGCCGCGAAATGGTGGTTTCGATTTCCTCCGGCGCGGTGCCCGAATATTCGGTTCGAACGGTCAACGAGGGGTAGGAAATATCCGGCATCAGGTTGACTGGCAGCTGTTTGTAGGAAATCCAGCCGAATACGACCACTCCAATGACCACCATGAGAATCGCGACCGGCCTGGTGGCGGTAAATTGGAAAAATTGCCCGGCGTGTTCTTTGAATTCTTTTATGTGGGATTTGCTTTCTGACATGGTGTTTTAGTAAATTGTAGGTGTTAAAAATATTCGATTCAGATCAAAGCTACCCAAACAGATCGTTGCGGAGATGATCTGTTGAATTTGCTAATACGAAGAATTTTTCGCCGCCTGCGTTGTATTCTCCCGTTCGGCCACGATGTTCACCCTGGTTTGATCTTTCAAACCGGACTGGCCAACAATAATAATTTTTTCACCCGGCTCAATTTGTGATAAAGATTCCACGTTTTCATAATCCTGAAATCCAAGATCTAACTTGACTTTGTGGGCAACGCTGTCCCGTACTACAAACACGTGAACATTCTCGTTTTCATAAACCAGAGCTGTCTTGGGAATTAAAACCGTGTTTTGATGGGTGGCTGTAATGATGTGTGTGTTCACAAACATACCCGGCCGCAGCCGGTTGTTTTCATTTCTAATGCCGATGGTAACTTTGAAAGTTCCGCTTTGCGGGTCAACAACCGGACTGACTCGCTTAATCCAACCGGAGAATTCTTCATTTTTCAGATGTTCCGAGGTGATGAAAGCTTTTTGACCTTTCTTCAGCGTGCCGATTTCTCTCTCCGGTACGTGAACCACTGCGATCATCTCTTCATTATTAATCACAGTAAAAAGTTTATCCGTCGGTTGAATCCGGTCTCCCGGGCGCTTCAAACGTTCGCCGATGACCCCGGAAATCGGTGAGGTTATTCTGGTGTAATCTAAATTAAGCTTTGCCTGCTGCCACAGGATTTTTTTAGCCTCTATCCCGAATCTGGCGGTTTCAAATTCCTCTTTACTGAGCAGCTGTTTGTCAAACATTGCCTGTTTGCGCTCATAGAGATTTTGTTCCAATTCATAGTCCACTTTTGCTTTTGCTTCTGCCAGGGCGTACTCATCCGCTTCTAATTTCATCAACACTTTATTTTTTTCAACATAGTCACCCTCTTCCGCATAAATTTCCTCAACCAGGCCCTGAACCCTGGCATAAATGTCGGTCATTTTTTCAGTTTCGAGATTTGAGCTTAATAAAATAAAAGAAGAGATGTCCCCTTTTCCGGCAGTAGTTGTTTCAACCGGGATGAGGTTCTCTTCATTCTTGTCGTCCTTGTCCGTTTTCTTTTTGTCTTTTTTAATTGACGTCGTGTCGCCGTTTGCGGCTGTTTCAACCTGGTCATTATCGCCGCTGTGTGCATCACCGCCAGAACAATTAATATTTAAGAGGCTGGCGCAAATTACAAGAATTAGACACAATCTTGGTAATATTCTAACCATGATTTTCTCCTGAGACTGAAATTTTTAACTGATTGATTTTGGGTTGAATAGCCTGTTTGTTTGGTACGACTTCACATTGGTTATGTTTCCAAGTATTCCTTGTAAAAAGATAAAGTTTTTTTTGACAATTCATACTATTTTTTGCTTCTTTTTTTGAGAAAGGAATATCCGTGTTTTTGATAATGAAGAGTTATTTATAGACCACTTAACTGACTTGTTGATTTAGTCCTTCCGGATTTGTATTATGAGATCCCAGAAATACGTTTTTACATTCTTCTGATGCTTTAAAACTGGAGTGAACATTTGTCAAACAAACACACCTTGCCGATTCTGGTTTTCATCATGCTTTGCCTTATCTGGGGATCGACCTGGTTGTTCATTAAAATAGGTCTGGATGATGCACCGCCGTTTTTGTTGGCAGGAGCGCGCTTTCTTCTATCGGTGGTTTTGCTTTACCCCTTTATGAAGTTGAAAGGTTTAAAGTTTCCGAGAGATTGGCGAATTTTATCAATCATGATTTACACAGGAACTTTCGCTATCTCCGTTTCTTATGGTCTTGTTTACTGGAGTGAACAATATGTTTCTGCCGGCCTGACCGCCGTTCTGTTTAGCTCGTTCCCGTTTTTTGTCCTTATCTTTTCACATTTTATGATTGCCGATGATGGTTTTTCTCTAAAAAAAACAGTTGGCTCGATAGTCGGCTTTAGCGGGGTAGCGGTTATTTATGTCGACAGCATCAAACTCGAAAGTACCGTCATACTTCTGGGGACTTCAGCGATTGTAGTCAGCGCCGTGTTTACGGCTTTTTCGAATGTCGTTATCAAAAAACATTCTGAATCTCTTGATCCAATTGTGTTGACAGTGGTGCAAATGATTTGCGGAGCCGTCTCTTTGCTGACGGTGGGCTTTCTTTTTGAAAATGTTGGAGATTTTAAATTCACTGTTAAATCGATTGGCTCACTTTTTTATCTTTCGATTGTGGGTTCGTGTGTAGCTTTTGTTGCTTATTACTGGCTGATCCGGCAAGTTAAAGTAACCACAGCTTCGCTTATTATTTTTGTCATCCCGGTTGTTGCGCTGTTTTTAGATTGGTTGGTTTTAGACCAACTGTTGAGTTGGCGGATTCTTGCCGGCAGTGGTCTGGTCATCAGCGGGGTGGGTTTGGCAAGCCGGCGATAATTCATAACGTGACAGAGCCTGCAAATGTTAAGTGACCTGATTAGTCGTGGACTAAACCACGGTGCTATTATCAGCCGTCATTGACGCTTCGCTGTCATTGACAGAGGAGAATTATTGCTGCTGTTCTAAATGACGCCGAAGCCAAATGATTTAACGACGGGTATTGACATTCCCCGAAGCGTCGGGGTCATTCAGTCATTTTCTTGCAAAAAAAATGCAAAGGTTTACCGGCAATACTTTATTGACATTTTTAATTTATTTTGAAAACGATCAAATACTAATTATTTAAGGAGAGAGGATAATGAAAATACTAAAATTAATCTTAGGGTTGCTGGTCGGCCTTGCCCTGGTTTTCTTTGCCGTCGGTAGCTTTGCCCCTCGTTTACTTATGAAAACAAAATCGAAGTCAACGCTTCGGTGGAAAAGGCCTGGACAATTTTCACCGATGAATCCAGAATGGGGGATTGGCTGATGGTTTTTGAAAGTATGGAAACCATAAGCGGCAATCCGGGTGAAGTCGGCAGCAAATACCGCATGATCTTTGTTGAAAATGGAGATGAAATGGTGATAATGGAAGAGGTGACGGCTTTTCAGGAGAATAAGCTGTTCGGGTTTACTCTGGATGCCGATCCATTGATAAGTGATGTTAAGGTTAAGTTCACCGGTGATGAATCAAAAACTGAAATCACCGCGACCATTCATGTTGAAGGAAAAAATCTTTTGTGGAAATCTACGTTACGGCTTATGAAATCTATGATAGCCAATCGTGGGCAGAGGCAGTATGACAAACTTAAAGAAATAATTGAATCAGCTTCCTCGGAACCAATGTCTGTGAATGCAAATTGAGAGTTATCGATACCCTCCCGAAGCGTCGGGATGGTATCGATTTTTGGGAATTCATTTGATCTCGAACCGACTAATTTGTTTAAAGAGTGGGTGCATCCGGTGTTCGTACTTTGATCGCTTTTTGGCCTTTCGGCGACTTTTCAACTTCAAAGCTGACTTTTAAGCCCTCTGCCAGCTGATTTCTATGGCCAAGATAATCGACATCGCTTTTATGAACAAATATATCAGTTCCATCTTCTGATGTAATGAAACCAAATCCTTTCCTGGGATTAAACCATTTTACAGTTCCCTGGGGCATGACTCCTCCTAAGGTATCTTGATTGATTAATTGCTATATTCATTTTCTTCGAATGAGCACTGAAATTGAACAACCAGATTTTACGGCTTTTTAAGATTAAGTTCAAGCTTTTTTTTCGCATGCCATGCAAAGAAAATTTGCGTTTGTAAACTAACCAGGTGCGTTGCCTTACTTTGATTGGACTTTCTTGCCTTACAGGATATTATTTGTTATAATGACTCGGTAGAATGCATTCATAAGTATAAAGGCAATTAATTGCAAAGAAAATATAAAACCGTCTATTCAACGAAGCCAGATTTTGTGCCGGATAAAGCGGAAAAGAGTGAGCCAGTCACACCAGCACCGGAAAGACAGAATCTCAAAGTCCGGCTGGACAAGAAACATCGCCGGGGCAAAGCAGTGACTCTGATTAGCGGTTTTGTCGGCTCAACGGAAGATCTAAAAGAGTTAGGCAAAACTTTAAAGTCCCGGTGCGGCGTGGGCGGTACTGTTAAGAACTGCGAGGTTTTGATTCAAGGTGATTTTCGAGATAAGGTGGTTGAGATTTTGACTGCGAGTGGATATAAGGTTAAGCGTGCCGGCGGGTAATTGATTGCTCCTCACCCGTCATCGTCTTCATCTTCTTTTTTCTTGCTTAATAATTTGACCATCCTCTGGAAAAAGGATTTCATGTTTCTGAATTTCACCATCAGATTCAACCATCAACTCAACTTCATAGAAAATGTCGGTGTCTTTGCTAAGTTTTTCAGACTTTTCAATTTCATACTTACTGAACTTTTTCTTCAATTCATTTTGAATTGCCAAAGGCAACTCTTCCAAAGAAATCGATTCCACTATTTCGATAACAACGCCATCCCGAGAATAAAGAACATCAATTTTGTGACCCTCTTCTCTAAATGAGATTTAGTAGACTTTTTGACCGTCTTCCATGTCCTCGCTATATTCGCGTAACATAGCTTTTGGATAGGCTTGAGTGAAGGCCTTTAAGATCGCAGCAGGGACTTGCGTTTCAGTTAGTTCTTTTTCGGCACTTTCAAAACACGCGTTCAGGACAAAGTTTACTAACACGATTGAAAAGAAAAGAAATTTTAAGTTTTTACTATTCATGATTATTCTTAATGCAAATTAAAAAAAACAGCCGCAAAGTCAATTGAAAAATGAAACATAGAAGTGGACCTTTGCGGCTGATGATTTTGCGAATGTCATTATTTTATTAATACAAAAACCAGCACCTAGCCAAATA
>JADFPY010000153.1 GCA_022562085.1 candidate division KSB1 bacterium
AATAACAAGGGCAATCCTTGTATCCCGAACTTAAAAATGTAAAACAAAAATACACTTGCTGAAAAGAGCAGGCAGAGGTAAGCGTACTTCCGGCTGCCGTTGAGTCCTAAAGAAACGACAGTCGTTTTTTTGACCGGAGTGGCTAATTGATCGTGCTCAAAATCGAGATAGTGAAAGAATGTCATGATACCGATGTAAGTCAAACCCATACCCAAAGCAATTAGGACTGAGAATGAATTGACTGTTAAGGTTTGGGCATAATAACTACCTAAAACGAGTAAAACGATTCCTGCGAAACCACCCAGCCATTCTCCAAGAAACGGACGGTACGAAAAGCGAAAAGGGGGCAGGGAATAAAGCAGGCCGCACAGATAGCCCGGAATGATAAAGGCGTAGACAATTTGAGAATTAATTACCAAAGTACAAGCGCTGAGCAAAATAACTAAAATAACATGCGAGACGAAAAAAACTTGCCACATGTCTCGAATGGTGAGCAATTTGGCTTGCAGGACTTTACTACCTCCGGATTTTTGCCCGTGCGGTTCCCGGCGGTCCGCGCCGCTCTTCCAGTCATAAATTTCATTAATAATGTGAGTTGGATAACCCTGGATCAGGGCGGATATTGTTAGTACTAACAAAAAAGCCAGCCAGTTTATTTCATAGCCTGTAAATACGGCCAGGGCAGTTCCAACAAGGCTCCCCGTAAACGACCAGACCATGACCGGCAGAATTCGAAAGAGCATAAAGTAGCCTTTGATTTTTGAACGCATCATAATTTGCGTGGCAGGCTGTGGTTAATATTCAATTCTGGTAACACCGCCGCAGTCTACTCGGTGCTTGCTTGACTGCTCAATTTTCCAGATATGATCGTACCCTTCGATGAGAATCCAGGAAGTGGCAGTCGGGTGAGTAAATCCCATTTCATCTTCACATTCTTTCGGAAGTCCGGCTTTCATAAGATGATAAGGAACTAAATTTGAATGAGTGACTAATAAAACTGCGTCTCCAGGACCAAATTTCTCATTCAGTTCTTGGAAAAATGCCGTGATTGCAGATGTGTCTTTGCATGCCTCTGCAACGGTAATCTTAAGTTCCTTCTTTTGCGCCAGCGGAAATGCCGTGTGCAGCGTTCGGGTTGTGTTGCTGGAATAAATTGCTGAGAGCGAGAGGTCTTTAAAATAATCGGCTAACTTTTCGGTCCTGGCAATGCCCGCAGAACTTAAGGGCTGATAATCGCCGATGCTTCCGTGCGGCCAATCAGCCAGCTTTTCTGCGTGCCGGACCAGATAAACGGTCGGCTTTATTCCGGTTTCGCTAACTTCTCCCGGTTTTTGCAATTCTGCTTCGGCGGCGATGAAGCCAAATGCCGGCCAATATTTCCCGGCGATAATTTTTTCAAATATCTCCCTGGCCTTTTTGTTTTTCCCGGTATAAAGATACCAATTTCCGACACCGTACCCTTGTGTCGCAAGTGACAGTTCATCCGGATTTTCACTATTGAGAAGTTCGTCCGGAGATTTCAGACCTTTGTACATGAGCAGGCGGTTGTGATAAGAGGTGTTCTCGAGAATTTCCATGTTTTCCTGAATGGGTTCCAAAACTCCCGCAGCTTCTTCGTTTTTACCGAGTCGACGGTAAGTCATGTAGAGCCAATCGCTGGTGGCGCACAAGACATCGTCGTTTTTTGAATATTTCATGCACTGGAAATAAGCACTCAGGGCATTTTCAAAATCGCCCTTTAAGTAATGTGCGAGTCCTAAATGGTACCAAATGTTGAATTTCAGGGTGCCTCTGGGAATATTGTGTTTGTTGGGCGCGCCATCCGGTTCAATTTCATCCTGCATGTTCTCGGTTAATCGAGCTGCTTTTTCGAGGTCGGCAATGGCTTTGTCAAATTCCCGAATCGAAATGTAACGGTGCCCGCGGTGGCGGTAGAGTTTTGGATAATTGGGATGTTTTTTAATCCCCTTTGAATAAATATCGATGGCGTCATGATAGCGCCACAAATATGCCGTCCGGCGGCCCAGCCAGATGATGCGTTCCGGATCATCCGGATTTTTCTCGTAGTCCGCTTGCGCTTGCTTCAGGTTTGACTGCAGTTGTTCAAGATCGCCTTGCAGGGCCGAGCGATAGAGCTGCTTTCCTAAAAGAGAAATTGCTTCCGGTTCTTCGGAAAAGACAACGGTGGGTAGGCACAGGGCAATGAGAATAATGATCCCTTGGGAGAGAAATAGTTTTTTTTGCATATGACTAAAAGAGGAAAATTCGCATTTGGTTTTAAAGTAAAAATGATTACGAAAAGTAACAGTTTTTTTACAAAATGCAACAAATAAATAGAAATTGGCAGTTTTGTTTAGCAGCCTAACTTGACTTTTCGGATGGAGTTTATTTAATTTGTTTTTATTTTTCGATCAAAAATTTCTTGTATAATGAATTTAGGACGTTCCGAGGTCCGTTCCCACGCGGAGCATGGGACGAGTAAAAGTACACTTTTGTGTCATTTTTTTAAATTTAAGGAGGGAACATGCGATTTAGATCTATCTCATTTCTTGCAGTATTTACTTTTCTATTCTCAATCCAAAATTACGCGTCCGATAAGAATGACAAAAAAAAGAAAGAGTGGGATGTCACCGCCACTTTTGGTCCCACGAAACAGGTGGAATTCACAACCACCGAGGGAACCTGGATGAACCTCGATGTCAGCCCGGACGGCGACGAAATCGTGTTCGATCTTCTCGGCGATATTTTTATCATACCGATTGCCGGAGGCAAGGCCACGTTGTTGTCAGGCGGACCCGCTTACGAGGTGCAACCCCGTTTCAGTCCGAACGGAAACCTGATCAGTTTTACCAGTGACCGCGGCGGCGGCGACAACATCTGGGTCATGAGTAAAGACGGCAGCGGAGCTCAAGTGGTGACCAAAGAAGATTTTCGTTTGCTCAACAACGCATGCTGGACCCCGGATGGCAACTACCTGATTGCGCGCAAGCATTTTACCAGCCGGCGTTCCCTCGGCGCGGGCGAAATGTGGATGTACCATATTTCGGGCGGCAAGGGCTTGAAGATGACCAAGCGCAAAAACGACCAGCAGGATGCGGGTGAACCTTGTATGTCGCCCGACGGCCGGTACCTTTATTTTAGCGAGGACATGACCTCCGGCGGCAGGTTCCAATATAATAAAGATCCGCACGGTCAAATTTACGTGATCCGCCGGTTGGATACTGAAACCGGAAAAATCAAGAACATTGTGAGCGGTCCCGGCGGCGCAGTTCGTCCGCAGGTTTCGCCTGATGGTAAGCTTTTGGCTTTTGTGCGGCGGGTTCGCTCAAAAAGCGTTCTTTTTCTCCACGACCTCGAAACCGGGGAGCAGTGGCCGATTTACGATAACCTGCACAAAGACCAGCAGGAGGCCTGGGCCATTTTTGGTGTTTATCCTAACTACGCCTGGACGCCTGACAACCAGCACCTCGTTTTCTGGGCGAAAGGACACATCTGGAAAATCAATATTTCCAACAAAGAAGTCGTTCAGATTCCATTTGAAGCAGAACTGAAACACACAGTTCACGAGGCTATTCGAATTAAACAAAAAGTCAGCCCGGAGACGTTTGAAGTCAAGATGGTTCGGCAAGCCACTACTTCGCCGGACGGTGAGTGGCTGGTCTTCAATGGCGTCGGTTATTTGTGGAAAAAGCAACTGCCCGATGGCAAAGTTGAGCGGCTTAGCCAGGATGAGCACTTTGAGTACGAACCCGCTTTTAGCCCGGACGGCAAATGGATCGTTTATACGACCTGGGACGATGTCGAATTGGGCGGCATTTACAAAGTCGGACTTGACGGCGGTAAACCAAGAAAGTTAAACCGCCGCAAAGGGTATTATTTCTCGCCTTCGATTTCCCCTGACGGGCAGCGAATCCTGTACCGGCGAGGCACCGGCACCTCGCTGCTCGGGTTTGCACATGGCGTTGAACCGGGCCTATACTGGATTTCAGCAAATGGCGGCGCCGAACATTTTATTCGCGAAAAAGGAAGTGAGCCGCGGCTTAATCTCAAAGGGGATCGAGTTTATTTCCAGGAAGGAATCAAAGATAACAAAAGAGCGTTTAAAAGCGTGCGCCTGGATGGCGGTGATGAACAGACCCATTTCACTTCGCAATATGCAACTCGATTCGTACCGAGTCCGGATGAAGAATGGATGGCTTTTACAGAATTTTTTAACGCGTATATCACTCCATTTCCAAAAACCGGTTCATCTGTGGAGCTCAGCGGTAAGATTAAAACCATTCCAATTAAAAAAGTCAGCCGGGATGCCGGCGTTTCTTTGCACTGGTCCGGGGACAGTAACAAATTGCACTGGACGATTGGACCGGAGTACTACACCCGCGAGTTAAGTTCCAGTTTTGATTTTGTGGATGGTGCGCCTGACACGATTCCCCCGCCGGATACCAGCGGCTTAAACATTGGATTAGTTCTGGAAACAGACGTACCGGCAGGTAAAACCGTTTTTGTCGGTGCGAGAATTATCAGCATGCGCGGCGATGAAGTCATTGAAAACGGTACTTTGGTGGTAGACGGAAACCGCATCGTAGCGGTTGGCGTGTCCGGGGACGTGCAAATTCCTGACGGCGCCAAAACGATCGATGCGATTGGTAAAACAATCATGCCGGGGATAGTAGACGTCCATGCGCATGTTTCTCATTTTGGTACCGGTATGACACCGCAGCAAAACTGGCCATATTACGCGAACCTCGCATTCGGGGTGACCACCACCCACGATCCTTCCGCGACCACAGAAAAAGTGTTCACCCAGTCGGAAATGGTTAAAGCTGGCATACTCGTCGGCCCAAGGATTTACTCAACCGGCACGATTCTCTATGGTGCAGACGGAAATTTCAAAGCCGTTATCGACAGCCTTGATGACGCGCGCTCACATTTACGCCGCATGAAAGCGGTTGGCGCTTTTTCGATAAAAAGCTACAACCAGCCGCGGCGTGAACAGCGCCAGCAAATCCTCAAAGCCGCTCGTGAATTGGGAATGATGGTTGTACCCGAAGGCGGCTCAACCTTCTACCACAACATGAATATGATCCTTGACGGTCACACCGGCATTGAGCACTCCATTCCCATAACTCCGGTTTATAAAGATGTGTTGACTCTTTGGAGCTCAAGCAGCACAGGTTACACCCCAACTTTGGTGGTCGGCTACGGCGCAATTTCCGGCGAGAATTATTGGTATCATCACACCAATGTCTGGGAAAATAAACGGTTGCTGACTTTCCACCCAAGGGCGGTTATTGACGCACGTTCCCGGCGCCGTCAAATGGCTGCTGAGGATGACTATGGTCATATCAGCCTTGCCGCCGACGCAAAAGCGCTTATTGACGCCGGTGGTAAAGTGCAGCTCGGCGCACATGGCCAACGGCAGGGTCTGGCTGCTCACTGGGAAATGTGGATGTTCGCGCAAGGCGGCATGACGCCCCTGGAGACGATTCGGGTGGCTACTTTGTTTGGGGCTGAATATATCGGTCTGGATGATGATATTGGCTCGCTTGAACCCGGGAAGCTGGCCGATTTAATTGTGATGAATGAAAATCCGCTTGAAAATATTCGCAACAGTGAAAACATTTTATATGTCATGGTAAACGGCCGTCTCTACGACGCCGAGTCCATGAACGAGATTGGTAATCATCCGCGGGTACGCGGCTCTTTCTACTGGGAAAATCCCAAAACCAGCGACGCATTTGTCTGGAGAGAAGGGATTGGGTTTGAGGAGTTAAAATGCGGGTGCGGCAGGCAGTAGTTGTGATTTAACCTTCCAGGTTTTTATAAACCTGGAAGGTTTTTTTGCTTAGGTTTGGCTCAACAGTTGGACTTTTTCTTTTTTATCGTGACTTTCCTAAACTATTTTCGATGCCCACCTCAAAGATTTGCGATTCTTCACCGATAAATAGATAGAAGTCTTTTTTTAGAAATTTAAAATAGAGGAAAAAAATGCGTATTTTGATTGTTGATGACGACGCTGATTTTAGCCGGTTAATCTCAAAATATCTCACCCCATTCGGTGAATGCGAAGTCGCAGTAAATGGGCAAGATGCAATTGAATCGGTCAAACTGGCATTCGAAGAAGCTCACCCCTACGACCTCATTTGCCTGGATATCATGATGCCGAACCTGGATGGCCAGGATGCACTCAAGAAAATCCGAGATATTGAAAAAGAAAAGGGAATCAGGGTCGGTGAAGGCGCCAAAGTCATTATGCTCACTGCTCTTGATGATGACGATCAGAGATTGGTTTCATTTCTGCGACTCTGCGATGGGTATCTTACCAAACCGCTTCAGAAAAAAGAGTTGTTTGAGAAATTGCGAGAGATTGAGTTGATTAATGTTTAGTTTTTCAAGATTTGACAGCCATCTCAAAGATGGTAACTATTCAGCTGTTAGTCGTTGGCTTTTAGCTGTTGGCCTTGAGCTTGCTGATTAGACTATTTATCATCTTTTGTTCTTTATTGACTGATGCAAAATTACTTTTGTCTCTTTAGCTGAGATGATAGATAGTTCTTCAATGATGATTAATTGAGTTTCCAATTCAAATGATGAACCCAAAGCAATTTCCAGGAACCGCTTAAAATCTACTTGACTGCTTCGACTGCAACCCTCGGCAATATTTGAAGGTATCGATACAGCAGAACGACAAATCTGACTTCTTAAACCATATTTTTCTGCAACAGGAAGGAATTCTGCCAATCCCGAAGCGTCGGGATGGCAATCCCACCTTTCCAAATATTCAGGGTCCTTAAATCTTTCATTGAGCAACCAGTTTATGAATAATGGCGCCTAAAAGCCAACGGCTAAATACTAACATTTCTCACTTCGTTGGTGCGTCAGACTTGATTTGCTAAAAGGATCGTATTACCGCGAAGCGGTTAGACAACATAGCCGAGGGTTCCCCGACTTGTACTTGTCGGGGTACCCTCGGTTTCGAGAACATATCAAATCAAACCCTGAAAGGGTTTCATAAACCACAACCGGGTGATTTCATGACCAATTTGTTGAACCCTTACAGGGTTCATCTGCGGTTTGCCTTTTTAATCCCAGTGTTCTTCAGAAAACGAACACTGGGCTGTGTTGTGTAACGCCTTCGGCGTGAACAAAATCGAAATACCATCCTATAATAATTATTTTCAGTTGTTTACGGCAATTCAGCGGAATGAGAAATGTTCATCGTAAGTAATCAGGGAAATCTCAAAGAATCATCATGAGTAGATATCAAGAAATATCTGTTCTTGATTAGCCCAGAGGAAACGCTCAGTATTACTAAATTTCTTGCCGTTCAACCCGATTTTGGATACAGCTTGTGCTATTGCAGATGAGTTCAAAGTATCAATACACTGTCCAAAACCATTTCCTTCTACTGTCTCTTTTAAACCGGGATGATCATTGGTCACAACATACTTGCTGCAAACGATAAACTCGTAAAGTTTATTGCTTGCACAATAGTAGTCATTGAGGGTGGCATTGTTGTAAAACACTAGTCCAATATCTGCAGAATTTATGACATTTATAACATTCCGGTTTTCAACAGGTTGAAGAATAAATATCCGGTCTGCCAGACCATTCATGAATACTAAGTCTTTAAGAGTCCTCGCCATTGTCGCCGAGACCTGACCGACCAGTAAAAGACAATAATCTTCTGGTAACAATGGCATGGCATTAACCATGTGCCTTATGCCTCGATTCTCAAACATTGCGCCTATGTACAGCAACTTGATTTTGCCTTTTGAAGCTGGTTCAATTCCTTCAAGATAGTTGTCTGGCGGTAGTTGTCTTTGAATTGGGAAATTCTCGATTAGATGAACATGGTTGATGTCGTATTTTTTCTTAAAATACGAAACCCGGTTTTTCTCAGGAAGTATGATTTCATCAGCGTATCTTAATAGTCGTTTTTCGATAACATTCCACCAAATCCGTCGTGTCAAGTCAATAAACTGTTCCGGATATAATTCGTGTGCATCATAAACCAGTTTAAAATTGGCTCCCGATTTCTTATGTAGATAGCCCGCGTAAAGAGTATTTAAATCGTTACAATGCACTATATCAGGCTGAATTTCTCCTAAAAATTTTGCTGCTGCGCGGCAAAATTGAAACGGAAGAAAGAAATTCCGAATAGGATGTGACTTAGGCGTGAAGTCGAAATATCGAATTTTGAAATCATATTTCGTTAAATCATCATTCCCGAAGTTCTGGAGTATCAATTCAACATTGTAGCCATTTTTACGCAACGTGTGGATTTCTTTTTGGACTCTACCGTCGTACTTAATATTTCCCCATAGAATGAAGACAATCTTTCTCATACCGGGCACGCCATCAGTTTACCGTACCCATTTGAGTAATAAGCAAATTTCTCTTGTTTCAACTCGCAATTGCTAAAATCCAATATCTTAACACAGTCATCGGCAATTTCAAATTCCCTGATCTGAGTGACATGCCGGTAGTCCATTCTTATTGTAATAGAATTATCTTCCAATTGCAGCAGCTTTATTTTAGCATCATTATCCATTGAAAACAGTCCCCCGCTATCACGACGGAAATTGTTCGGCTCCATACCCTGTGGGGTCAGCAGATTATGCGCAGTGGCGCTCCTGAATAAATTCCGTTTTTCTATCAGTGGATAGTAAAGATAGGTCCCGGGATCACGGTAGTAATCTTCGCCATCAATATTTAGTTCAAATGATAATTTATCATTATGGGTATGTCCCCCGTTTCCGTTCTGCCCGGCGGGAGTAGCACAAACAGTCAGGTGAATACGATCGGAGCTAAAAATATAAATGCCGAAATCAAAGTATGGACGAAGTTGCAGATTTTGCCGCAAAGACTTTTCCAATTTTCTCTTTGGTTGAATAATCTGCTTATATTGATATGGTAGTGTTGTATGCTCTGTTTTTAGATTTCTTATTTGCCTTTTCACTCCATTTTGCTGCCTAAACTCAAGCTTTTTATTTCTTGCTAATGAACGAATCAAACTTTGCTCCAATGGAAAATTTTTTGCATGAGATTTAAATTCTTTACAATCAAAAAAACCAAACAGCGCCGATAAGAAAGTCGAGTGATTAAGAGTATTTTCGTCCCAGTACTTACTATTGTTACCACTCAAATTGTATTCATCAAGCAACGCGTTGTAACCCTTTAAATTCAAATATTTGTTCTCGGCTTGCTGATTGGTTAAAAATTCTCCGTTCGGAGACAACCGAAAAAATCTGCCGCTATCATTGTCGCCTATTTGAGGAATTTCCCCTGTTGGTTTTTTTAGATATGCCGTGAATAGCCCTGCTTTAGAGAGGCGTTCAATATACCATTCCGGGAAAAATTCATCCCTATCAATATTGTACTCTTGTTGCGCAGGAGATTTAAGTTCAGGAGAAAGTTTCCAATTTTTATACTCATAATTGGTTAATGCCTCTTTCTTATTTTCGTTCATTCCTAAAATCAACGCTGTGGAATAAGCAACAAATTCTCCACTTAGTCTGTGATATGAAGTTGAAGATTCAAAATTCCCACCGGCAGGATAAAACTGTCTTTCAACTTCTTTAATGAGCTCTTGAACAGAAAATGCCAACCAGGCATCTGTTTCCGGCATACATGCCATATAAGCTGCAATGAAGAGCAATGCAACAATATTTGACAAATAATGATTGGTTGAGTGCTTCAGGGAATATTCCAAATTATGCACGATATGTAAACCGTGCTCATAAATCCCGTAGGCAAAGATAGCTTCGAATTCGGAGTTGAGTTGCCCATTACTGTCCATTTGTTTTATGAGATCGTGAGCAAGAAGCAGATTTGCCGCCCGAATCCCTACGTCCATAGTGCATACCCAGTTGAAACCCATTCGGAGGGGATTTGTCGCCAGGAAATCGAGCGTTTGATTCCTAAACTCCTGAATGATCTCAG
>JADFPY010000154.1 GCA_022562085.1 candidate division KSB1 bacterium
TTAATATATTCGGTGACCCTCGGCGAATTCGGTGTGCTTCGGTGGAAATTATTTTTACCACGGCAAGTCGCCAAAGTAACTTGTTATTCAATATTGTAAGTTTTAAAAAGTCGTATTGAATGAATCGTACTTTCCCGTGAATTTCTGCCACTCGATAACAATATCCACAACTTTTGAAAAGGTCGGCCCCACTTTGACAGATTTTATAAGTTCCTCTACCCTGCCGCGTTCTCCTTCTGCTTCGATTCCAACATCTCCGTTATCAAGGTTTCTCACGTAACCACTCACTCCAAATTTCTTTGCCCTCTGCTGAACAAACCAGCGAAAGCCAACCCCCTGCACCCTGCCCTTCACAATCATTTTTGCACAAACTTCCATTGTTCAGTTGGATGCTAAATCAAACGCTTTGTTTACTGCGTCCTTCGCATTATTTGCTTGAATAATCGCCGGATCGACGTTCCAGGTTTTGAGTCCGACGACCGGAACATTATAGGCAAGACAAAAGGAAATTTCCGAAAGAGTGCCGTATTTTCCATTAATTGCGATCACCGCGTCAGAAGAACGGACAATAATGATATTTCTCGCATCTGCCAATCCAGTAACAATGGGGATATCAATATATGGATTCGCGTCGTTCTTGCGATTCCCGGGGAGAACACCGATAGTTGTACCCTTACTTCTCTTTGCTCCCCGGCTTGCGGCCTCCATGACACCTGACAAGCCGCCGCAGATCAGAATGCCCCCTTTTTGAGCAA
Organism: candidate division KSB1 bacterium; assembly: GCA_022562085.1. Classification (NCBI taxonomy): domain Bacteria; kingdom Pseudomonadati; species Candidatus Zhuqueibacterota bacterium. Next base: position 756 of record JADFPY010000154.1, read on the forward strand.
TAAGTGACCCAACTTCTTCGGCAATATTTTCAATCTCTGCCGGGCATTTCCCACCGCCAATGACCCCAATCATTTGACACCGCATATCAGGGATTCAATCTATTTATGAGTCTCGGAAAAGGAATCGTCTCCCTGAGATGATCGAGGCCGCAAATCCAGGTGACGGCCCTTTCTATGCCAAGACCAAAACCGGAATGGGGCACGCTGCCATATCTCCTCAAATCGAGAAACCATTCAAAGGCTTGCTTCGGCAGGTCGTGTTCTATTATTTTTTGCTCTAAAGTTTCAAGATCATCTTCCCGTTGACCGCCGCCTATTATTTCTCCGTATCCTTCAGGGGCAAGCATATCAACACACAACGCCTTATCCGGTTGCTCCGGGTCGTTCTTCATATAAAACGCTTTCAGCTGAGCAGGATAACGGTGAACCAGTAACGGCTTGTCAAATTCATCTGAAATAGCCGTTTCGTCAGGCGCTCCAAAATCATTACCATACTCAAACTCTATGTTCTTTTTCTTCAGAATATCAACTGCTGCATCATAAGAAATCCTTGGAAACGGCTTCGTCACTTTTTCAAGAGGCGCAATATCTCGTTCAATGAGCTCCAGCTCCGCTCTTCGATTTTCCAAAACCCTTTGCACAATATATGCAATAAAGTCTTCAGCCAAATCCATATCGCCGTCCAAATCCAAATAGGCCACTTCCGGTTCAATCATCCAGAATTCAGTGAGATGCCGGCGGGTTTTGGATTTTTCCGCCCGGAAGGTTGGACCGAAGCAATAGACTTTGCCAAAAGCCATTGCACCGGCTTCCATATAAAGCTGGCCGCTTTGAGTTAAATATGCCTTCGAGCCAAAGTACTCGGTTTCGAATAATGTTGTAGTACCTTCACAAGCATTTGGAGTAAAAATCGGGGCGTCGATTAACACGAAGCCACGGCTGTCAAAAAAGTCGCGGCAAGCCCGGATGACTTCGTGCCGAATTCTCAGGATAGCGTTCTGTTTCGAAGACCGCAGCCAAAGGTGGCGGTGGTCCATCAAAAAAGTCGAGCCGTGCTCCTTCGGAGAAATTGGATATTCTTCCGCCAGATGCACAATTTGAACATCTTTCATCTGCAGCTCATAACCGCTGGGCGCTCGTTTATCCTCGCTGACCTTACCGGTGACAATGATGGCGGATTCCTGAGTCACTTTTTCACAGCGCTGAAAAACTTCTTCACTCACATCGCCCTTAAAAGCGACGGCTTGAATAAGGCCGCTGCCATCCCGGACCTGGAGAAACCATAATTTCCCGCTGGAACGTTTGTTATAAAGCCACCCCTTGATTTTGACTTCCTGGTCCGCATGTTTTGAAATATCTGAGATATAGACTCTATCTTTCATTGTATGCTCTATCCTGCATCATATTATTAATTACTTTGATAAAAGAACCGGTATTATTTTATTCTTGAGAATATGTTCGGTCGTGCTGCCTAAAATCGTTTCTCTTATCCTGGAATGGCCAAAAGCTCCCATAATGATTAAATCACATTGATGCTCATCTGCAACATTAAGAATCTCTTGTTCGGGATGACCCGAAACACCAAGCAGTTCAACCGGAATTTCATAAGGCTCCAGGTATATCTTCGCTTCTTCCAAAAACTTTTTTCTAATAGCCTTTTTATCGTGCACGGTTAAAATCACCAACGGAACATTCAGCTCCGTTCCGAACAAGCCGGCTAATTGTAAAGCTTTGTTGGCTCTATCGCTGCCGTCATAGGCAAATAGTACTTTAGAAACCTTTGTAAACTTCTCGGGGGTTATCAAAATCGGTTTATTCCACTGGCGAACGACCGCATCCAGGGTTGCACCAACAACACGGCTTTTCCACTTGGCGAATTCGCCGCGGGCGCCCATAAGTAACAAATCCACAAGACGGGATTTTTCGCAGATAATATCCACGGGCGGCCCGGAAATTTTCTCAACATCAAATTGGATTCCTTCTTGTTTTAAAATACTCGAACATTTATCGAGAACTGCATCAGCTTTTGCTTCAAGAATTTTCTGTGATTCTTCTTTATAAATGTTTGAGGGAAGCATTGGGACAAAGCCGTCCGTTCCCATAACTGCCGCCCATTCAAAAATACGAATATCAACAATTGATAAAACTTTGATTTTGCATTTAAAAGCTTTAGCAAGCTGAATGCAATATTTTACCTGGGCGTCTGTATAAGTTGAACCATCAACTGAAAGAAGGATTGATTTTATCATAATTCAGACTAAAAGATAAACTCTTCAATAATTTTACCCGCTCCAAATGTTTCCTCAACTTCATCGCGTTCGATGTTTCTTTGAATCATCCTTTTAATACCAGTTCTGAAAAAGAGTATTTGCTCTTTTTAATTTAAACTTGAATTTCATCTCTTGGTTTCGCCATGATGCGGTAAGCCGCAAATTTGAAAATTTTTCGGGTTTTTCTGTTTCAGAAGCACGGTGCAATCATCAGCAGTCATTACGCCTGTCTCCAGTAAAGTCGCGGGGATACCGTCATTTAAAGAGATAACTTTTGCTGCTCTCAATAATGACGCCGAAGGCCAATGACCTAATGGCTTAATGACGTTATTGTCATTAACCCCAGTCCTCAAATTTTGCTGCTCTCGTCATCAGATCGTAAACTGCTTCCTTAGGATCTTTATTTTGAAACAGCACTTTATGAGCTTCGGTTATAATGGGTACTTCTACTTGATGTTGCGCTGCTAACTCATAGGCCGAGCGTGTGGTCTTAACGCCTTCAGCCACCATTACCATTTCAGATAAAACTTCTTCGAGGGTTTTACCTCTGCCGATTTGTTCACCGAGGTGACGGTTTCTGCTGTACTTACTCATGCAGGTGACGATCAAATCGCCCATGCCGGAAAGCCCTGCAAATGTCAAAGAGTCAGCGCCTAATTTGGTCCCGAGTCGGGTAATTTCTGCCAGTGCCCGGGTAATCAAAGCTGCCTTCGTATTATCTCCTGCCCCAACGCCATCGATAATCCCCGCCGCCACGGCGACAATGTTTTTTAATGCCCCGCCGATTTCAACACCAATGACATCATTATGCACATAAACCCGAAACTCCGACGACATGAATGTCTTCTGTACCCATTTTCCAGTATCTGAATTACTCGAAGCACAAACCACAGCCGTCGGAACGCAACGGCTAACTTCTTCGGCGTGACTCGGGCCGGATAGAACCGCGATTTTGTCCTCGTTGAATTTTTCATTTAAAATTTGGCTGACTCGAAGAAGAGTGTCATTTTCAATTCCTTTGGCGAGGCTGATTATAATCGTCGCTTCATCAATTTCATCAAATTGGTTAATCACGGAGCGCACGGCATGTGAGGGGACGCCGATTAATAGACCATCCTTCGCACCAACAGCTTTATTCAAGTCAGTCTCAATTTCGATTCCTTCAGGAATTTCCACTTTAGGCAAATATTTTCGGTTAACCCGCTCGTCAACTAAATTCTTAATCACCTCTGCATTTCGGCTCCACAAGTGCACGGTATGACCGTTTGCATGGAGCAACACAGCCAATGCCGTACCCCAACTTCCTGCACCGATTACTCCAAACTTTGCCAAAGTCTTCTTTCCTATTTTTTAGTAACCGAACCTATTACAAAAGCTTGTTCACTTGTGGTTTTGCAGGCATTTAAAAAGGATTCGACGGTACCAGTATTTACCACCAAAACCAGCCCGACTCCGAGATTAAAAACCTTCCTCATTTCCGAATCAGGAATATTGCCTTCTTTTTGAATAATTTTAAAAATAGCCTGCATCTCCCATGCCGACCAGTCGATTTGCAATTCCAAATCATCTCTGAGAAGCCTAGCGGTATTTCCGACAATTCCGCCGCCGGTTATGTGCGCAATTCCATGTAAGCCTTCCGAATTTTTGATTTTCTCGATCAGCCTCTGGTATGACCGATGGATTCTCAGAAGCTCTTCCCCCAAAGTTGACTGAGTTTCGTCCAAACGCATTGTAACCGAATAATCACTGTTTTCGAAAAATACTCTCCGAACCAGAGAATAGCCGTTCGTGTGTAAACCGTTTGAAGCAACACCTATCAGGCAGTCGTCCGCTTTGATTTGACTGCCGTCGATAATCTTGTCAAACTCAACGACACCAACAATCGAACCGGCAACGTCAAAGTTATCTGGTGCATAAACACCCGGCATTTCTGCGGTTTCGCCACCGATTAACGCACAACCGGCATCCTTGCATGCTCCTGCAATTCCCTTAACGATTTCTTCAACAACATTTACATGAAGTTTATCTGCGGCCAGATAGTCCATGAAAAATTGCGGCTCAGCGCCGCAAACCATTATATCATTGACACAGTGATTTACCAGGTCCCGGCCGATACTGTCATAGATTCCCATCATTTGCGCAATTTTTACCTTCGTACCAACACCATCAATACTCGACACCAAAATGGGTCGCTTATACTTCTTAAAATCCAGGTCATAAAATCCAGAAAATAAACCTATTTCTTTCAGGACGTTTTTTGAATGAGTGGTCTTAGCAAATGCCTTTATTGAATCCTTCGCACTTTCGCTAACCTCACGACTCACACCGGCATTTTCATAAGTAACTTGCGTCATGAAGGTCTTTTAATTGATTGAAATAAGTTTTTCTGGTTTTTTCAAGAAATTGAAGAATTGGTTCAGACTTATAATCAGGGTAGGTCCATTCGTTTTCAACAAATGCCCCTTGACAATATCTCAACTGCAAATCGCCGTAAATCCCCCGCCCTAGATAGATTCGGTGAGCAAAGTTTTTAGCAGAAGCAACGACTAGCTTTGCTGCCATTTCTTTCTCATAATACCTGGTATAATTAAACTTTAATGAAGCCGATTTGAGCTCAATTTCGCCTTGAGCCTTTTTTAGTTCATTTTTAAGGATCTTAGAAGTTCCTCGTTATTATATGCGATTGCCGTAGAAATTTTACCAGAGCTAATATGGACAACCGTTTACTGTAATTGATACTTTCCCAGAAACAGTAATTCCAGGAATATGATAAAAGTGACAATGACGTTAACCATCATTGACAAATAAATGCTGCCGCTTTTCTTCACTAAATATCCTAGAGCCATTCCAAAGAGACTTCCAAAAATGACACCTCCGACTCCGCTGGGCACGCCAGTTTTGTAATACATTAATCCATAAAAAGCACCCTGAATCGGAACGGCGTAAGTACTGCCGGCAGCTTGTTGCGCACGTTCAAAAATAAAACTTCGAAATATGGTCTCTTCCATGATGGCCAAATAAAAAGCAAACCCTAATCCTAAAACAATCAGGGCATCGGTCGGCCAGTCAAGCGGAATGGGATTCTCGATGGTTGAAATTCTAAAAAAAATAAGCGTTCCGAATACCAGAGAACTGGCTGCCGCAATAAGCAATGCCAATTTAAAATAAGTTTTGGTCTCGCCAAACCCAAAGAATAATTTACTCCATTCCGGTCCCTCATAAAAAATAAGAAGAATTAAAAAAGTCCAAACAATAATTAAAGACTCAGGATAATTGATTCCTAATGTATTAATAATAAATGAAATTAAACAAAATACAAATAATATTTCACTAAATCTGCCAAGTGCTTTAGTTTTTGGGTTAAATCTAGTAAATAGAACCAGCAAAAAAAGCCCTGCCAACAACCAAATCGCTTTGCCTAAAACAAAGTATACGACTCCAGAAATAAGCGTAATTAAAAGAATAAGTATGTTGATAACTGATATCCTTTCTGTTTTAGTGAGTTTTTGGGCGGTACAATGGATTAGGAAAGAGTGGGGTCTAGCAAAAAGAGCAAATCTTTTGTGCCGGGGGAGGGACTCGAACCCTCACGGACCGAGGTCCACTGGATTTTGAGTCCAGCGCGTCTGCCAATTTCACCACCCCGGCAACTATTTAATTTAATTACACTTATATATGCTGTTTTTTTAGCGGTAAAACCCGAATTTCACATTTTTTTCACAATCGCATTTTGAAGTTCGACCACCGTTGCTGACTTTTTCTTCAAATATTGGCTGTAGTTTTCAGCAATATTTCTGCGCATCGATTTTCTTCTGTCCAAATAGCGCATCATCATATTGGTATCTTTCCAGCCCCCTTCTTGCATAATGACCGCAATGTCGGTTCCCATCTCCGCATGATTTGTGCGAAAGAAATTTCTAAATCTATGTAGCGGTTTTGCCACATCATAGATCCCCATCAAACCAGCATCCCGGTAAGCGTTTTTAAGCACTTTTCTAATATCTTTAATCGGCTTGCCATTGCGTGTGAAAACAAACTGGCAGTCAGCATCCGTATGATTGATCTCTTTGTTGCAGTTGTCACAGGTTCCCCCAGAGGGCAGATTCGTGATGGTATCCGCTAAGTCTGAAGGCACCGTGGTCATTCTATGAGTATTGTTTTTGCTATCCTCCAACAGGGCAAATCCACCCACGTCAAACAACTTAACACGCCTGAGTCGCAACCGTAAGATTTCGGACTTCCGCCAGCCTGTATTTCCGGCAAACTCTAACACCGGTTGCAAGTAGTCAGCGGCATGATCGAGAAGTTGCTGATACTGTTCGACGGTCAAACCATCTTCAAACTTCGGATCTTCTTTAATCATTTTGACCGGTTTGGTAAAATCATGACTTATGTTAAATTCATGGCTCTCAACCACAAATTTGATCATCGTTTTCCAGCACACAACCTCTCTTTTTATCGTTACCTCTGATACTGGCTTCTTCGTGTTCATCGGAAGTTGCCCTCGCCGCCATCGCATATAGTCAATGACGTCGCTCGTATGAAATTCGCTTAATTTCTTTTTCGCTTGCCCCGTCGCCTCTAAAAATCGATTGATATTTTTGATTCGGCTTACAGTCGTCTGCCAACTTTTCTGTAATGGCCTGACATATTCAATATACCAATCAGCCAATTCATTGAAAGTGAGGTCCTTCTGTGCTCCGGAAACCTGGCCCACTTTGGTAAGCATTTTTTCATGAATTTTCGCTTCCAGGCGAGCTATCTCTGTCCTCGTACCATAATGCCTTTTTTGATATCTAGGTAGACCCCTCACATAAACATCTATATTCCAGATTAGCTTGCCGGCTTTTCTGGCCTGTTTCACATTTTCTTCAATGACCGCTCTATAAGACATAGCGAAAATTTAATAAATCGCTAACAAAAATCAACTACTTTCTTGCCACTGTTCACGCTTTAGCTGCTGATTAAATCGCCTCAATTCTTCGACTGGGAAAAGCACTCGCTTGCCTTGATTGATGTACCTCACGAATTTCTTATTGGCCGGATCTAATCGCTTGCATTTGATTTCGTCTAAGTATCTCCAGCTTATGCCGAGATATTTAGACGCTTCCTTGATGTCGAGATTCAGCGGTTCCATGATTACTCAAAACAGTGACTACTTGTTTTCAAAATTCTTGTTTTTCAAAATGACTTGACACTTGGGGTCGCAGGAATGACTCAATAATCGGTTCACTGCATCCATATCCGGTATAATTTTTCTTGAAAGCCCACCCAACTTGCTCTTCAATCTCGCTTGCCGTGATTATTCCTTTATTTTCTTTTGGGTGATTCTTAAGACGCCAGTTCGTTAAAATTGCAATGACCGCATCATAAGGCAAGATCGACCAGGAAAAAAAGGAGAAGAAGTTCATAAAGAAAGGTCTTGAAAAAATAAGTGAACAAGCAAGCGGTAGTTCAAAAGAAATCCTCGCCGATTTATTGGAGCTGCGAAAAATGGTTGAGGAGTTTGGCGGCACTGAACAAGGAAGATACCTGATCGTCGCTAAGTTAGAAGCCATCTCAGCGGAGGAACAACGCATTTCAAAAAACTTGGCATTACTTAAGCAGAGGATACAAAAGCTGTCCAATTTTGATTACCGTCATTTCCAAAAACTTCGAGATGAATATCATAGCCTGTCGGTCAGCGCTCGAAAACAAATTGAAGTAGAGTTAAAAGATGAATGGAAAAAGATTGATGCAGAAAAAAAGATTATAAAACTTGAAGATGCGGCCGAGGTCTATAACCGTGATTTCATGCATGCAATTCAGACTTCAGTGGCATCACTCAGAGCTAATCGGGTCCAGGATGCTCTTGCGCGAATTGATGAGGCCATTGCCTGGGAAGAACGCATACAAAAAATCTTTAAGGAGCTGGAGTATTTGGAGCGGAGGCTAAAGTCATTTACCGGGCATGAGATAAAAGCGGAAAAAAGACAACTGAAGCAGGTTAAAAAGGCGAGAGCTGCAGTCAAAGTTTAGTTTGAGCCCGTTTACTACTTTAAGCTGACGGATTTCGTTTAGTAGGGGTAGTGTGTGTGGAGTTTATGCGTAAAACAATTTACATATAATAAGGTACTCACGTTACTATTTGGAAGTAGTAACAGGAGTATAATAAATAATAATAATAAATAATAAATAATAATAATAAATAATAAATAATCAAAAAGAAGAATAACGTATAAACTGCGCACACCTATTACTTGTCAATTGGCCTGGATTGTGTTTTACAACTAAACTTATCTTTCTGCGTCGTCAGGGAATTGAACTCCGAACCTTGGGCTTAAGAGGCCCATGGTATTCTGCTATCTTATCTCAAAACTTGGTCAAACCGGCCTTGTAAGCTTACTGAATCCTATAGAAATCGAATTTTGTAGACTTCTCTAATTATTTCCAAATTACAGAGCAAAGTTATGCGGTTAGCATACGTCCTATTTACCTTTGTTGACAACATCATAATAAGCCCTAACGACTGAAGGTAAGATAGTTGATTATAGAAATGGACATACGAACACGGATTCTCATTATTTCTTCGCGAGACATCACTGTAGGCGGCAAATACTTTTTTGGCGAATTTGTCTGCAATCAAAGTTACGGCCTTAAGAATGAGAAGATTGGTATCCGAGAGGTCGGTAATCAAATCAACATAGATATCCTTGCGAGCATTCTCAAAGCATTTCTCCACATTCTTCCTGCCATGAGTCGCCCAGTAGAACAAAGCTTTTATTCCAACCCGGACATCAGAGTTTGCTTCTTTGACCGTGTAAGCTGCAATCTTTCTCGTCACAGACATCGATGACTTCTGTAACCCTCTTTTTGCCCGTTCGTCAAGAATAGATGATATTTCAATAGCATTGTAATTTTGAAAAT
>JADFPY010000155.1 GCA_022562085.1 candidate division KSB1 bacterium
CCAGGGCTTCCGCAAATTTCGCTTTGGCTTTGCGGTATTGGTTTTGGAAGAATAGAGCATCCCCTTCCTGCAGCAGGTTTACATAAAGCGAGTCGTTGCTAACGTCTCCGGCGAGGGGTCCTTTTTTGAGTAGGTCTGTCTCAAAAACCATGTAAGTGACCACGATGAGGCTGAGCAGAAAGCCAGAACCGATCCAGATCGCTCCTCGCTGCTGCAAGATTTTTTTTAGCAGCGGAGTGGGTGGTTTGATTTGCGGCGGTTTTCTTGGCGGTTTCTTAACATGGAGCAATTCTTGCTCAGCAGCGGTTGACAGAGCCCCCACATCTTTGTAGTCAGCTTTTATTTTTTGTATCTTCTGAAAGAATTCAAGTGCTTTTTGAAATCGTCTCGCATCCAGGTGTTCCTTGCCTTTGGAATAGAGGTCGGCCAATTCCTTTTCCTCAGCGAGGAGCTTCATTTGCTCTTGAACCTGCTCGAAGCCAGCTTTGGCCTTAGAATGATTTGGCTGAAGCTCCAAAACAGCTTGAAGTTTTTCTTTTGCGGCTGACCAATCTTTATTGGCCGTTGCTGCCTCCGCCTCCCGGTACAAACTGTTTATGCTATCTTCTTTTTCCTTTTTTGCATCCCTCTTATCTTTCTCTTGCGGGGCTGTTTCTTGCGGAACTCTCACACTTTCAATCAAGTCTTGGATTCCGTGATCGTAATCAACCGTAAAATCCACATGCTGCAGCCGGCGCAAACGAAAATGGATGTTGCACTTCTGGAAAAGTATGGGAATGATGACCTTTTTTTCCTCTATGGCGTAGGCCACTTCATCCATCACATTCTTGGATTTCTCTGAGGCCTCGGAGAGGACCACCAGGAAGCTAATACAAGCGGTTAGCGCCTTTTGAACCTCCATGTCCCAGGAGTCGCCGGCTTTGATTTCAAAATCTGCCAACCAGATGTTCACACCTTGTGACAGCAAATCGTGCGCCAGCTTGACAGCAAAGTCTTTATCTTTGCGGGCGTAGCTTATGAAAATGAGGTTTTCGGAAGCCATTTTGGAAAGGTATAATAAATAACTTTAGTAAAATCTAAGCAAAGTTTGAAAATTAATCAAATAAAAACTCTGATCTTACTCCGCGAATCTCATACTTCCAACCTTATAATCTCCTCTACCGACTTTATAAGTCCGGTACACAACTTTTATAAATTCACCAAAAGAGGTGCCGTGACCGGAGGAATTTATAACGTCATTCGTCATCCACAGTATGTGGCGCTGGCAATTATGGGATTGGGCCTGCTCATGGTCTGGCCGCGATTCACCGTGCTGATTATGTTTGTGTCCATGCTTTTTGTCTATTATTGGCTGGCGAGCAAAGAAGAGCAGGAGTGCGAGGAAAAATTTGGCGAGAGCTACTTAGCTTACAAAGCCGAAACTTCCATGTTTATCCCGGGAAAGTTCTCATTCAAATTTCCTGTCTTTCCAGAAGCCGGGGTTAAAAGATTTGCTTTTGGTTTAGGATTCTACTTGATGGTTCTAAGTGTTTCGGTCGGCGCCGCTTTTGGGTTGCGGGCTTATTCGATTTCCAGGCTCGCCGTTCACTATTCTGAAAACTCGGCGACAATTTCAACAGATTTTTTGAGCGAGAAAGAGGTGAGGACGATTTTAGAAATTGCGCTTGCTGATCCAGGAGTTCAGGGGCGTCTTCATGAAGCTGCGAATGGCAGGGTTGACACTTATTTGAACTATATCGTTCCAGCCGAATGGTACCTGCCCGATGTGCCGCTGGAGAAAATTCCCGAGGGCTTTCACGGGCATCACCAACCGGAGGACTATGATCGGAATCTCTATAAAGTTTTAATCACCAAAGCAAAACTAACCACCGCTAGAGTCGTCAGCGGTTCTGATATTATTAAAAAAACTTTCGGCAGAGAGCCGCTGCTGGTTGCCAGAGTAGACAAAGCCAAAGGTGAAGATATCGGGATAGAGACGCCTCCGCCGCATGTTAGATGGGGCGATATTCCAACGCCATTGTTTTAGTGGACTTGGAAACCTTGCAGGTTTTCAAAACCTGCAAGGTTTAGCGAAAGGAGAAATCTAAATGAAAAAACGTACAATTATTTTCCTCGGAGTTTTTTTAGTCGTCGCCGCAATGTGGTTTTCTCGAAAAATAATTTACCGGGTCGTGGTTACAACTCACTTGAATGAAAAATTGGCTGAATTTGAACTGCAAGATTTAGACGGCAATTTAATTCTCTCGGCTGATTATAAAGGCAAAGTTCTTGTGCTTGATTTCTGGACAACCTGGTGTGGGGTGTGTCTAAAAGCTTTTCCTGATTTTCAGGAAGTCTATGAGAAATTTAAGGACCACCCTGATGTGGCTTTTCTCGCACTAAACATGGGGAGAAAGGATCCAATTGAGCAGGTCCGGGCGTTTATTGGCACAAATAGCTATTCTTTCCCGGTGGCTTATGATGAAGGTTCAAGAATCTCCGATGGCTTGAGATTAACCATTTGCCGACTTTATTGGTCATAGATAAATCAGGCCGCATTCGAATCCGGCATATCGGGTATTCGAAAGCAATGGAAGATTATGCCACCCGGATTAACGAATATATTGAGGAATTTGTTGGAGAAGATAGACCTTCGACTTAACTATTTACTAAAACTTATTCCCAGCGAAAAGTCCTGGCCGATATTGCCACACCAAAAATTAGCATTCCGGAAAGAACAGCCACCTCTTTTAAATGCTCAGCCCAGCCGTTTCCGATCCACAACCCGCGCAAAAGGTTGACCACATGTGTCAAGGGCAGGAATTGAGCATAATTCTGAATTGTTTCGGGCATGACTTCACGCGGGATCGCAGCACCGGAAAGAAAAAGCATGGGGTAAAAAAGCATCATGGCGACAACCTGGGCACTTCTTGCAGTCGGCAGGAGTCCGGAGAGGATGAACCCGAGAGAGAAAAAACTCATGCTGCTGAGAACGAAAGCTAAGAAAACATTTAAAGGATTGCCGTCAAATTTTAAATTGTAAACGATCTTGGCTGCAATGATCAACAAGGCCATTCCTAATGCAGTCATCAAAAAAATTACCGAAACCTGTGCGGTTAAAATCGTCTGCGGATAAAGCGGTGTGGCTTTCAGACGTCTCAAAATACCCTTTTCCCGATAAGTTGCTATAGAGATCGTAAGCCCCAGCAGCCCACTCGTTGCGATAATCATGGCTGTGTAAGCCGGAACGGACATATCCACCGAGCCGTAGCCGCCAAAAAATGCCGAGGGCTTGTTGCCATAAATACTGCCAAATAAAAACAACATCATCAGCGGAAAAACCAAAGTAAAAAAAGCAGCCATGGGCTCGCGCAAGAACAATTTCATTTCGGTCAATGATAGTTTTAGAATTCCACGCATTTTGTTTCTCCAATTCGTAATTCGTAATTCGTAATTTCTAATTTCTAATTTCTAATTCCTCATTTCCTTTCCTGTCAATGCCAAAAAAACATCTTCCAAAGTTGGCTGTTCGGTTCGCAAGTCTCGAAATGGACAGCCATTTTTGGACAAAGCGTTGACCACATCCACAATCAGTTTTTCATCCCAACCATAAATCTCACAACGGTCGCCAGACTGTTCAACGCGGGTTACGCTGGCCAATTCGTTCAGCTTCTCAGCTTTAAATTCGCCATTGATTGTGAACACAACCCGATTTTCCGCACCCAAATTGCGAATCAAATTCGCCGGCGTGTCCAGGGCCACAATTCGTCCCTGGTCAACGATGGCTACCCGGTCGCAAAGCCGTTCTGCTTCTTCCATGAAGTGAGTCGTCAACACAACGGTTTTGCCTTGTTCCCGAATATCCCGTACCATGTCCCACATATTTCGACGCGCCTGCGGATCCAAGCCGGTGGTGAGCTCGTCGAAGAAGACCAATTCAGGATTATTAACCAGCGCCAACGCGATAAACAAACGCTGCTTTTGTCCGCCAGAGAGTTTGTTGAAGGCGGCATTTCTTTTCTCTGCCAGATTCATCTTTTCGAGTAGTATTTGCCAATCCACAGGGTGTGAATAGAAGGAAGCGAACAAATCCAGGGCTTCCCAAACTTTTAAGTGATCTTGAAGCGCGGTTTCCTGCAGCTGCACGCCAATACGTTGGCGTAACGAATATCCTTCCTCCTGTGGGTCCAACCCCAGGATTCTTAGTTCACCCTTATCGGGCTTTCTTAGCCCTTCAACGCATTCAACGGTGGTGGTTTTCCCGGCGCCATTTGGGCCCACCATTCCGAAGATTTCACCTTCAAAAACTTCAAAGGAGATTTCTTCTACCGCAACCACCGATCCGTAGGTTTTTCGCAGGTTTTTGACTTCAATTACTTTTTTGTTCATTTTTTATCTAGCCTAGCGCGGGCGAAGCACTGTCAAAAATGACGCCGAAGAGCCTGCCCCTGACTCGTTCAGGGGCAAACGACCTAATGACGCTATTTACTTCTCAGCCATTTTTTGTTTTAATTGAGCCTGAGATGATTTGGCAAAGCTGCTCTCCGGACTTAGTTTTAAAGCGGCTTCCAAATTCTTTTTAGCTAAATCAAATTCTCCGGCGGCGGTGTGAAAGCGGCCCAGCCAGGTCAGGGATTGGTCGTGACCCCAGTCCGGCAGCCTTTTGTCTTGCAAATTTTCTTTTTCGAAAAGCGCGGCAGCGCGGGTCATTTCCGTCATCGCTTTGGTTTTACTGCCGCCAAATTGTTCAGGCGTATAGTAAGCAGAAATAGCGGAAAACATCGCCACCCGGGGATTGTTTTTACCGTATTCCAGCGCATCACTTATGGCGGTCATGGATTCCATTCCCAGGGTCATTCCCAATGCAGGATCAGTACCAATCTTCTGACCAAGCAAAGAGGAGAGCAACCCGTGCGCATCTGCAAATTTTTCATTTTTTTCCAGGGAGGCATAAATATGCTCGATGCCGTCATCAAGGTATTTCAATGACATTTCTTTATTGCTTTGCGCTTGATAATAGACCGCCAGGCGATAATCTGCGTAGCCGATGTAATAGTGAGTTAGCCACTGCATTTCTTCGTTTTGCAGCAATCTCTCGAAATGTGATCGAGCGTCCATCAGCGTTTTCTCATCGAATTTTTGCGTGCCTTTTTCAATGAGTTTTTTGCCTTTGATTATTGCGGTGTCAAAATCGTCTGCAGGGGCCGCAATTAATAAAGCGTTCAGGATTAAACCAATTAGAGTAATCAGGGCCAATCGTTTTTGCATGGTAAACCTCCTTAAAAAGTTATAGTAATACCAGTGAAGTCATGCACTTTTGTGCAAAGAATTTCTCCAGGAAAATATTGATTATCTAAATGTATCAAAAGCTCTCAGCAGTCAGCTATCAGCTTCGAAAAACTAAAAGCTGACCGCTGAAAGCTGATAGCTTGAAAGATGTTTGAACTCCTCGTTCCATGCAGAGCACTGGCACGAGATGGAATAAAAATTTACCTGAAAGTAAACGTCACCCCAAAATAAACAAACCCTGAAAAATTTGTCGTTCTGGAAGAGATGTCTGCTGCGGCTCCCGGGGTGGTCAAAATTTCCAAACGTTTTAAGGTTACCCCTTTTTCGTCTCCGGAGCTAAAAGAGCTTGCCGTTATGGTCGCTTCGGGCATAGCAATGGCTTTTTCTCTGAGAATAAATTTAATTGACTCAAGGCCCGGTTTGTCAAGATTAATTTTCTTTGAACTTTTCTCAAAACCGATCATAGAGGCAATAAGAACCTGCGGCCCGTTTTTTTTGTGAGAATCTCAAAATATCCCCTTGAGTCACTGACACCGCCGTCATAACTGTTTTGCAAGAAGACGTTCACGTAAGACAGAGGAGCGCTTTTCGTATCTTGAACCACACCTCGAATGCTTTTGACTTCGGCAGTCTGGGCGATCACAAACGAGGGTTTTAATAAGAATAAACTAATTAAAAAGAGTGAAATGTTGAATTCAATTTTCGGCATGTGCTGAATATACCGAGTTTTTAAAAAAGAGTTAACCGAAATTCGGTGAAATGCGGCGGTTGTCCGGTGAACGGTCGGATTAAGCAGATGAAGGTTCGTCGTACTTTACACAAATACATAAAATTTGAGATAATTACCTGGCAATTTAAGTCTTATGATTCAGGATGGCTCCGGAAACCCAGTAGGTAAAAATTAAGTTTTGAAAACATTGCGTTTTATATATTTTTATTTAGATTGTCTGTTTACAATTAGTCTTTTTATTAAGGAGGGAAACAATGAGAATTTTGATCGTGGCCACCATGGTGTATCTGGTAGTATTTGCGTGTGCTCCGACGCAGCCGCCTAAACCGGATCCGGGAGACGATTTGGTTGAAAAAGGAAGGCGGCTTTTCTTTGAAGAAACGTTTGCCGGCAATGGCAGAACTTGCGGGAGTTGTCATCCGGCTGAGAATAATTTGACCATCGATCCCGCGTTTATCGCCACCCTCCCGGATGATGATCCGCTTTTCGTCGCTGAATTCAATCCGGAGTTAAAGGAGAATTTTGAAAACCCACGTTTGATGCGCGAGTTCGGGTTGATTGTTGAGAACCAGGATGGGTTTGATGATTTGGCAAACAATTTCAACATGCGTGGTGTTCCACACACGCTTGGACTTCGCACAAGTATTGACAGCCGCGACGGCTTTCACACCGGTTGGTCCGGAGATGGCGCGCCGGGTGATGGTTCGCTGCGTTCGTTTGCTACTGGCGCAGTCATTCAGCACTTCACAAAAACGCTGAATCGTATTCCAGGCGCCGATTTCAGATTCCCCACTGACGAGGAACTGGATGCGATGGAAGCGTTTCAACTCTCTCTTGGCCGGCAAGAAGAAATCGTCCTGCCGCTTCCTCTTAAAGGAATCCTTGCGTCACGCGGTCAGGAAATCTTTAACGATGCGACTTCGGGTAAGTGTTTCGTGTGCCACGTTAACGCCGGGGCCAATGCCAATCCTGCTATCTTCGGCGAGGGCGCTGGAAATTTGAATTTTAACACCGGTGTTGAAGAGCTTCCGGAACAGCCGGCAGATGGTATCGGTGAGAAAAATCCCCCTGACGATGGCTTTGGGACCGCTGGCAATGGCGAGTTCAATACACCTTCTGTTATTGAGGCTGCAGATACCGGTCCTTTTTTCCATAATAATTCAGTTTCGACCCTTGAAGGGGCAGTGGCTTTTTACAACAGCGGTGCCTTTAACAATTCGCCGGCAGGCCAGCTATTAGCGGGTGCAACTGGCAGCGGCATTGATCTGGAAGTGACTCAAGTGGAGGCGGTTGCTGCGTTCTTGAGGGTCATCAATACCTTAGATAATATTCGCCAAAGTATCGACCACCTTGAGACAAGCAAAAAGTTGACTTATTCAAGCGGTCAAACATCCGAGGATTTGCTTAAACTGGCAGGCCATGAGACCGACGACAGTATTATGGTTCTTGAGGGCGGACGACTGCATCCGATTGCGGTCTCTTATCTCGAAGAGGCGAAAAGATTGACGGATGAAGCCATAACACACAAGGCAGGGCCAACTCGTTTAATAAATGAGGCGATAAGCAACCAGAAAATGGCTCGAGATCAAATGGTTGAACAATCAACTACTTCAAAGAAGTAATTTTAGGAGGTTTGCGATCATGAAGCATTTAATAGCTTTTGTCGTAACGCTTGTTTTAGTATTCGGTATTTCCGATACGTATGCGCAAAAAACAACAGAGATTTTTATTCCAGTCGGGCAATCACCCGGCGTTTCCAGTAAGTATAGCGTCATTGCTAAAATCGATCAGGTCAAAGCGCAGGGACAGTCCCTGGTGATAGCTGATTCATCGGGAAGCTATACCGTGAAAATTACAGAGGGCACAAAGATCTGGTTGGACAAGAGCAAGCTTAAATTAACCAATCAGCAAGGGGCTTTTTCAGATTTCCAGAAGGGTCTATTAATTGAAGTAAAGTACAAAGAGAGCGAACTTAAAAATACGGTTACCGCAGAATGGATCAAGGTCCAGCTCACTAAGTAGTGTCTTTATTCTGTTATTTTGCGTGTTCGGGACAAATTCTGGCTGAAAGAAGTGCCCACCAAGTTGACAAATCATTCGTTGGTGCTGATATTCACAATTGAGGAGGGATTGATATGTACACTATGACACCAATTCGAATTGTTGCGGTGCTGCTATTTTACGCGGCGCTTTTTGTTATCATCCGTACTTATAAGAATAGAATCGAACCTGCAGAGAGAAAAACCTTTTTTACAATTGCCGGGGCATGGGCAGTGTCGGTTTTTATTAGCAACTACTTGCTTTATCTTGCCGGATTAATGAGCTTCTTACCCTGGCTGAACAACTTTATGCATACCTTTGTTTGGATTGGGGTTTGCCTTACTTTTCTTTATCTGGGAATCCGTGAGCATCACTCTATGATTGTCCAATTCATCTTTTTCGCTACTTTCAGTTTGATCGTGAAATATGCAGAACAACTACTCTTTGGCACCTGGGAGCATAGCCACTTTTTCCACATCTTTCAAGGCAACACCGCATACGTTCTCGGCTGGTCGTTGGCGGATGGTCTGTACCCGGTATTAACCTTGTTCGGATTGCGACTATCGGCTCGTTGGATACCGGGGCTTAAAGCCCTATAATCTATCAACGGCGACTTCGGTGTAAAACGGCCGAAGTACAGGAATTTTTTCAGCAAGTAGAAATGACTATATCATTAAATCTTTAAAAGGAGAACATAGAAGGATGAACTCTAAACGTAAGACCCTAATAAATATTATATTATTAGGCTTTGTAGGATTGGATTTAGTTTATGCCATCATCTGTTTTTTCTTTCCTGAAATCTGGTACAAGCTTATTCATGGGGCTGATTACGTTGACCCGCAAGGACTTCTTCAGCGTACCGCCTCTATTTGGGTGGCCTTTGCCGTGTTTCAATTCATAGCTTTTCTAATGTGGAAAAAGCACCATTATTGGCTGGCCATTGTTGCGGGACTCCGTTTCAGTGAATTTTTTGCCGACTGGACATATCTCTATTTTGCGCAGGATATTTCCTGGTCCGGACGCTTAGGGTTGTTAATATCTACGCCAGCTAATATTATTATTAGTTTGTTTTTGTTGATTAGCTTTTTAAAGATGAATAAGGATACATAAACTCAAATTGGCTAAGCCATTGTTGCTCAGAGTTAATGAAGTTATATGAAAGCAACAATTAAGGAGGGCAGACAATGAGTAAACCAGAAAAATCCCCTGGCAGTGTGAATCAGAACCAAAAAGCAAAGTTGGGTGAATGGAAGGTTTTACCTTACGATTCACAAATTGAAGCCGTGCATATGGCGTTGCTTCCCACAGGCAAAGTGCTTTACTTCTCCGGGTTTAGGCAGCTGGAAGATGCGAAGACAGAGACTCGTCTTTGGAATCCTGAAACGGGAAATATTAAGGCGCCCCAGACGCCAGAAGATATTTTTTGTGCGGGTCACTCCTTCCTGCCAGATGGCAGATTACTGTCAGCGGGAGGAACATTGGAATCCCGTACTGGGTTCAATCTTCCCGGTTGGTTGATCCGTCTATTGAGACCAATAATTCAGATATTTGCTCCCATCCTTTATCGCTTTACTGGCAATCCTGTTTTACAGACGGGTCACACCATACTCTATATATTTAATCATAAAACTGAGAGTTGGGAATCTGCCGGTAATATGCCAGAAGGTCGTTGGTATCCAACCAATACCACGCTTCCTGATGGTCGAATCTTAATTCTGTCCGGTAGAGATAGCGGTGGGGGTGTCGGAAGCAAAGAAGAGGTGAAGATTAACCGGCGTGTCGGTGTTTACGACGTCGAGACAGGGGTGAAACAAGTAGCAACCATTCCTGAAATGGA
>JADFPY010000156.1 GCA_022562085.1 candidate division KSB1 bacterium
AGATGTTTGTCGGTTAGGCACGGGTACTTTTCTTTGAGGTTCGTATCCAAAGATTTTTGTACGTTCAGACCCGCCCGGGCGCCGCCAAGCGTTCCGGTCACAAAAACCGCGTCTCCAACCTGGGCGCCGGAGCGCTGCGTTAATTTATTTTCTTCAACTTCACCGACAACTGTAACGGAAACAAACAACCGATCCGGCGATTGCGTTGTGTCCCCCCCGATAACTGCAGTTTGGAATTTATCGCCTAATTCTTTTGCCCCCTGGTAGAATTCCTCAACCGATTCAACCTGAATTTTTTCAGGAAGCCCAAGAGAAAACACGGCATATTTCGGCCGGCCGCCCATTGCCGCGATGTCGCTCAGATTCACAGCAAGCGCCCGCCACCCTAATTGATAAAAAGTAAAATAGTCTAAATCAAAATGAACATCTTCGATTAAAGCATCGGTTGTGAGAAGAGTTAGAAGATCTGTTGAAGTTCTGAAAGCAGCAGCGTCGTCGCCAATCCCGACAATGAGTTCTGCGGAGGAGGTATCAACGATATTTTTAATCCGGTCAATGAGACCGAACTCGCCGATTTCTTTGAGCTGCATAAAAAAACTAGAATGGAAAACACTGAAGGACACTGAATAACACCGCTGTTAAGGCGTAAAAAATCTATTTTTTTCAGTGCTTTCGGTGTCCTTCGGTGCTTAATTAAACCGAACTAAACCCGTCGGGTTCTCGGGCCGTCGAATTCACAAAAGAAAATTGCTTGCCAGGTTCCCAAAACAAGCTTGCCACTTTCAATGATGACTGCTACTGACGAACCCATCATGCTGGCTTTGATATGCGCTGCCGAATTTCCTTCCGCGTGGCGGTAGCCGTCTTCAAGCGGCACGATTTTATTTAGTTCCATGGTCATATCTCGAATGACATCCGGGTCGGCGCCTTCGTTGATGGTAATCCCTGCGGTAGTGTGTGGCACATAGACGTGGCAAATTCCTTCTTGAACGCCGCTTTCATCCAGGAGCTTCTGAACCTGGCCGGTGAGTTTCACAAACTCGACTTGCTGGTTGGTGCGGATGGAGAATTCTTTAAGCATTTCAAAAATTATACATATTTACTATTTGAATTCGTGCAGAAAACTGCCAACGATTGCCAGGTCGGGAGCGCCGTCATCGAATCCAATTCCGAGGGTACCTCGTAACCGCTGGCCCGACTGCATTTTATAGTCGATGCCGCCATTGAGCATACTAAAATCACCTTTTGTGGCAAAATTGAGCTCACCAATAATATTAATTTGACTGTTCACCTCATGAATGACTCCGCCTCCGATGAGCAACACGGCCTTTCGGTCACCTCCGATGGAAAAAAGTGGCCATCCTCCACTCGCAGCCGGTGTGCCTTTCAAGAAGTCTAAACTGGCAACCCCTGTGATGACCGTTCTTGGGCCAACCGGGTGGCGTAAAGCCCCGAACCCGCCAAAGTTGGCTTCGCCCTGTGCTAAGTCCTCTTTTCCAATTGGCAGTGTGAGAAATCCACCAATTGATATATTTGTTTGTCCTTGCGTGACAAGATGATACCGGCCTGTCACCCGCAAATCGGTTATTCCGGACTCACCACTACCATTATCTGGATCTGAATTGATAAATGCGATTCCCCCGGCGATTTCAAATTGCGGGTTGATTGGAAAGGCGCCACGCACGCCAACATGAGTGATTTTGCCACCGTCAAAATCACTGAATCCGACCGTTGCATCGCCGAATGGATTCTCAGCTACGGTGGCATCACGAAAAAACGTCTGAAACAAATGGACGTCATCCCGGGTATCGCTTTGCGCATAAAGCATTTTAATACCGCAAAAACATAAAGTTATTATAAAAAGAAAGTTTCGAGTGCGCATTTTTTCCTCCTTCTGTTGGTAAGTTTTAATGCTCTAAAAATATATAATGCAGAATATTAAAAGGCAACCGGATTATTTCTTTTGATTTTGATATCTAAGTTCTACTGCACACTGATCTTGGTAAAACTCTGCTCGATGCCGATGCTAAAGGGGTGAAAAAGTCAAGCGCCGTTAGCATATTTATACTTGATTAATTCTTGAATTTTTGACATGTTCCGATCAAGAGTTTTAATTAACAAATTTTAAGTGTTGAGCCCACTGAGCAAAAGTACACTTTTGTGTCATTAGGCTGTTTTGCGGGAGTCTAAATTTATACAAAGAAAAGGAGGACTTATAAAATGAGTGAAAAATTAATCGTTGAGAAATCAGTAAAACTTAACGCGGACATCTCAAAAGTTTGGGAGGCGTTGACCCATCCCGAAATAACCAAAAAATATTTCTTTAATTGTGAGGCCATTTCAGATTGGCAAGTTGGAAGCCCGATAATTTTCAAATTCATATCTGATGGAAAGGAAATCGTGCCCGTCAAAGGTGTTATAACGGCTATTGAACCGAACCGGCTGCTGGAACATACTTGCTTTGCGCCTGAATTTGAAAATAGGCCGTCAAAACACACGACTGTAACTTACAAGTTATCATCAGAAAATGGCATTACAAATCTTTCAGTAACGCAAGGAGAATTCGCAGACGAGGACACCTATAACCATACTCAGGCAAGTTGGGACACTGTTCTTGAAGGCCTAAAAACGATTTTAGAAAGTTAAAAATAATAAGGGATGGCGGAACCACGATGCTATCCGCTTAAAGCGATGGCATCTATCCTGTATCTAAGTCTTCCTCTTCTTCTTCTTCGCGGCCGGGAACAAAATATTATTCAGAATTAAGCGATAGCCTGGCGAGTTCTTGTGCAGCGAAAGCTGAGTCGGTGGGTCATAAACGAAATGCTGGTAATCTTCCGGGTCATGGCCGCCGTAAAACGTAAAAGTGCCGCGGCCTAAATTGCCGTGAATATATTTAACCTCTTCGCCTCCTTCAACTTCACCCAAAACCGTAATCGACTTTTTAATCAAACTTCTTTTAAACCCGGTTAACTGGCCCATAAATCCTTTGACCACCGAAACGTGGTTCTGAGTTAACATGGTCGGCACCGGGTCATACTTCGCAGAGAATTCAAATAAAGTAAAGTAATCGGCCTCGGCATTTCGGATGCGCGGCATGTTGCTCGGTGGAAAGTCGATATCCGAATGTTCATAGACTAACGGGTTCTGCTCGATGGTGAAGTTTTCAAATGCGAATGTTTTGGAGTAATCCAACTTTGCCTGGCAGTCGGGGTCCTGCGGGTCACCGTCAAAGACCGCGGCGGCGATATCGGTGTTTTCTGCAGCCAAAGCAAGCTCGATAGTATCGGTGGCCGAGCACATGGCAAAAAGAAAGCCGCCGCTGAGAACATAATTTTTGAAAGCGCGGGCAACTGCTTTCTTTTCTTCCGAAGTTTTGGAAAACCCCGCGGCTTTGGCCATGGTTTCACTTTGCAAAACTTCTTCAATGTACCAGGGCGCATTGCGAAAGTTGGCGTAAAACTTACCGTACTGGCCGCTAAAATCCTCGTGGTGCAAATGAAGCCAATCATATTTTTTTAAATCCCCTTTGAGCGCCTCTTCGTCCCAAAGGGTTTCGTAAGGAATTTCCGCGTAAGTCAACGCCAGGGTCACGGCATCGTCCCAGACCTGTTTGTTTGGCGGTGTGTAAATCGCGATCTTGGGGGCTTTTTCCAGCAAGATGATGTCCGTATTGCCCTCCTCAATCTCGGCATAAACTTGCGAGGCTTGTGTGCCGGAGAGGTTTGAAAAAGTCACGCCCCGCAGTCTTAATTCGCGTTCGACCGCCGGGAAGTAGTCAATCATGAAGGAGCCGCCACGGTAATTGAGCAGCCATTCGACATTTATCGAACGTTCCAATGCCCAGAACGCGACGCCGTAAGCTTTGAGATGATCGGTCTGTTTCAAGTCCATTGGAATGAGGACTTTTTGAGCGAATGCGGTTGAGAAGTGAAGAGTGAAAAGTGAAAAGATTAAAAGAGCCAATTTGTTCAAGAAATTCTTACTCCTGTAAAAAATATCTTTTTTTGATCAGCAGAATGACTTGTAATTAACAGATTTCTCGCGGAGCCTGTCCTGAGCAAAGCCGAAGGGCTCGAAATGACGCTAAAGAACGCGCGTCAATTACTCAACTGCCTCGATTGCAGCTCCCGCAACTTCTGCCGGACTTCTTCGAGATAGACGCTGCTGGGATACTTGATGAGAAGCTGCTCATAAGCTTGATAAGCTTTTTGACTATCGCCCAACTCAGTTTCATAGACTTCAGCAATTCGCTTTTGCGCCAGTTCATTTTGCAGACTTTCAGGGTAGTCGTCCAGCAAACCTTGAAAATAACCGATGGCAGCCGCGTAGTTTCCGCGCTCACTTTCT
Organism: candidate division KSB1 bacterium; assembly: GCA_022562085.1. NCBI lineage: Bacteria > Pseudomonadati > Candidatus Zhuqueibacterota bacterium. The sequence goes on from JADFPY010000156.1 coordinate 4,351, forward strand.
AGTTCCCCAAGGTCGAAGAGCGACTCATCGAGAATGCTGGCGGTGGGGTAATTGCTTATGATTTCCTGAAGCGTTTTAATCGCATCGGCAAGCTTTTTTTGCACTCTGTGCTTTTGCGCCTGGCCATAAACCACCAACGCTTCTTTGGATTCGGCCTGATTTTCTTCAATTAAAAACGTCAGTTCAAGGGCATCGTTTACAAAAGGCTGCTCTCCTTTTTTTTGCGCGATTTTTTCAGTAATTTTATGCAGCTTCTCGAGCGCTGTGTCAAATTCGCCTTGCATAAAATCTAAATTAGCACTTTTAAACAAGGCTTCATCCCGCGCAGTTGGATTAGCAGTGCGGAGACTTTGAGTTCTGTCATACCAGAGTTGAGCCTTTTCAAAGTCTCCTTGCGCCGCGTAGCAGTCTCCAATTCGAAAATGCGCCTGGACAGAATTTTTGCTATTCGGATACTTTCGGATTAATAAATGATAAGTACCAAGCGCTTTGTCTAATTCGAAAAGGTCCTGGAAATAAATTTCGCCTATTTGAAATAGAGCGTCCTGCACCCAGCGGGTTTTTGGAAACGAATCGATCAAATCATTGTAGCTTGTCAATGCTTCCGCGGAAAACCCACGCATTTGCCTGGAAATTGCAACTCCGTAAAACGCCCGCGGCCGATAAGGAGATTTATTATAATTTGTGAGAATGAGTTCAAAAGCATCCTGAGCGAACTGATATTGACCGGCCCGCAGCGATTTTTCCGCGAAAAAATAGAGCTCCTGTCCCTGCTTCTTTTGGTTAGTTGGCTCTTTCACGGTTTCAAGAAATTTGAACTGCTGCAAAGCCATCTCAAAATCCTCGACGCGCAGATAGAGATTGGCAAGAAGCTTGCGAACCAAGTACGCCTGCTTACTTCGTGGAAGTTGCGATTTTAAAACTTCGGCGACTTCGTGGGCATGCTCGGGGTCTTTGGTATAACCGGTAATTCGACCCTCGATGTAACTGAACTGTCTCGGATTTTTTTCAAGATAGCTTAAATACTCTAAAGTCGCTTCGCGGTATTTCAGGCGCAGGACATAAATATTCGCCAATTCAAAAACAAACAGATGCTGCTGGCCGAATGCTTGGCGGGCATTTTGATAAACCTCCATTGCCTGGTCGTAAAGCCGGTTTTGCACCATGGCGTTGGCGACGTAAATATACCCGGATTTCTGTTTCGGATCATCCGCCAAAACCGTTTCCCAAATACTCATCGCCTGCGACGGGTCGCCGCGTTTGTAATAAACGTTCCCCAGGTCGGCCCAGAACCTCGGGTTGTTGCCGTTGCTCAGGTTGATTTGCGTTTTAATAATTACCACCAGCTCATCGAACTTTTTCAGTCGCAGCATATTTCGCTTGACACCTTCATAGTAGAGCTGGTTCCGGGGAACGAGGTCATAAAGGCTGCGATAAATCCGCAGAGCGTTGTCGTAACTACGGCGCCTTTCCAGATCTTGCGCAGTCCGCAGGCGGCTTTTGTTTACGTCCGTGGTTTGGGCGAGGGTTGTTGAGGTTAAAGCAAATGTAACCGCGAGGGTTACAAAAAGCATGATCCACTTGCGGGTTCCCAGGATATGTAATTGCCTGGGTTGCGGAAACCGCTTCGCTAATTTCCGCAACCATCTAAACAGTTTTTTCATTAGACAATTCAAGAGCACGTTGATATAAATTCTCTCCTCTCGGATTCTATTAGCAATTAACCTGCATTATTCATGAACTCTGATGTTGGCCCAGAACTCTGGCGAGTTCTGCTACAAAATTTAGCGGAAGGCGACCCCCTTTTCCGATTTTCCTTAATTTTTTTTATAATAAAAATCGGGAAGGTGGCGCCTGAAGCCCGAGCAGGCTCCCTCGTCCCGTTTTTCAGGACGAGGAGCCGGAGCGGCCACAATCCTCATGTTTGAAAGCTTTCAAGTTCTTTTTCAAGCTCCGATGAATCATAGTCGATTAGATCGATCTTGTGTTTATCTAATTCGACCAAGAATCTTTTCTTGTCCATTCCAGCCAATTCTGCTGCCTGTTCAAATGTAAGTTTATGATTTTTGAACAACTCAAGTGTTGTAAAAAGGCGGGTCTGTTGAGTGAACTCTTCTTTATTTTGGTTCAAGGACTGTAAGATGCTTTCTGAGATATCAAAGTGGATTTGAGTTGTTGCCATTTGAATTTCCTCACATATTTACTAATGAAGGATTGTTACTTTTATTGCCTATTAAAGTTTCAATTATCCAGCCTTTCTTCCGGCTGTGGTATTCCAAAGCAGAGCTGGAATGAGAATGTGATGTAAATTTACTCAATTATTCAAGCTCCCTCCTTGCTCTTCCCGGGCCAGTGCCTCAAAATATTTCCGAATCAATTCTTTATAATCTTTTGAATATCCTTCGCGCATGGCTTTAAGCAGCTCATTTCTCAGCCAGTCTTTTTCGCCCCGCGAATTAGATAACGATTGCGGACTCATTACCTGGTATTGTTGGCCGGTCTCAGCTTGACGTTTTCTGCTGTAATCCCGGCGGTTCATGGAACGCTGGGCATCCAGCAGCCGGGAAAGAATTCTCTGCTGCCGGTCGATGATCGACCGGTTGAAATTCTGCTGCTGTAACTGCTTGACCACTTCTTCCATATCTTTGCCAACTTGATTCAAATCGCCCAGCATGTCCGAGCGGTTGCCAGCTTCCTGCAGCAATTGTGCAAGAGATTTGCGCACAGCATTTTGCTCGGCGGCCAATCGTTGCATTGCCGCTTGCTGTTCCATGGTCATTCCTTCGCCGGGCGATTGACCCATTTGTGAAGTCTGCTGGTTAACGCCTTGCTGCTGCTGGGAAATCCCCATCATGCGCTGCATCATTTCCTGGAACCCGATGGCCGAAGACGCCTGACTCAAGCCCTGCATCGAGCTGCGAATTTGGGAGGCCGCTTCATTCAATCCGGACATAGACTGATTTTGGCTTTGCATCGATTTGCCGGGGTTGCGCGCTTCCAAACCCTGCAAAGCGTCTTGCATACCCTTCATGGATTTTCCCAGGGCCTTGCCGATTTCCGGGGTCACAAAAAAGGTTTCCTGCGAAAGTTCATACAGGCCGTTTGTCACCCGTGAAAGGCCGCCAAGCATGTCCTGCTGTTTATCCGCCAACCCGGTCATTCCCGGCGTATTGCGGTCGGTGCCTTTTGTGGACTCCATCAAATTTTCCTGCTGCTGGGAAAGGTTGAGCAAATCGCGGGAAGAACGGCGCAAGGCCTGCATAATTTTCTGCTTTTCTTGCTCGGAAAGCTGCTTCTGAGCACTCTGCAAACTCTCCATGAGCTGCTGCAAGTCCTGCGAAATTTGCTGTCCGGTGTTTTGCGCCCCGCTCATATTCCCGGATTGAAATTGCTGTGCTGCCTTTTGCATCTTATTTTGTAAGTTCTGACCGCTCTGCTCCCGTGCCGCATCGATTTGATTTTGCGGCATCTGTGGAAACGCGCTCATACTATTTTGCAGTTGCTCGAGTTCCTGCTCCAAACTTTCCGTGTCTTTTTTAATGCCGCTTTGCTCTTGAGCGTACTTGCTGCTTTTTTGTCGATCTGAATCCGAAGCAGCCTTTTTATTCAGCTCCTCCTGGCGCCGGTGCAGCTCCTGAGCCTTTCGAATCGACTCGTCCAGCTTCTGTTCGATCTGCAGTTTCTTGAGTAAATTAAGCGTACGCTCCAGGCTTTTCAAAAATTCCTCCTGAGACGCTGCGAACTTCTCCATGGCCAGTTTCATTTTTTGCGGATCGAGATCGGCCATGGATTGCTGCAGCTTTTGTAAAGCCTGCAGCAGTTCCGGGGTCAGCATTTCTTCCACGAGCTTCTGCAGCTCCTGATACTTTTGCAGCGTTTCCGGAGAAAGTAAATCGTTCTGCTCCATGCGGTCGACCATCTGGTCCAATTTCTCCTGCACCTGCTGCAATTTCTCGCGCGTGTTTTCCTGCGCCCTGACTGCATCCTGAACTTCCTGCTGTTCCTCCCAATCGAGTTCCGGCTCCCGTTTCATCTCTTGTACGATTTCGTCTAATTTTGATTTTAGGGTCTTGCCCTCCTCATAAAGCTGCTGCAAATCGTTGAAAGATTCTTCATGACCGCGGGCGACCTCGTCATACAACTCATATATAGAAGGAAGGCGAACGCGATAGGTTTGGCTCCGGGAGCTCTTCGGACCCGAAACCCGATCGTTGTCAAACACCTCGGCAAAATAAGTAACGACGTCCTGTGGAAACAGACCCAAATTTGACATCTCCCAGATGGTGTTCAGGAAAAATTTTTCTCGCACATCTTTGGCAAGGGTTAAATCAAGAAATTGCTCTTTGCCCTCTCGATTCCCTTCATGAAGAATACGGTAACCGATCCGGATTTTTGAAAAACCGAAATCATCTTCCGCTTCGATGCTGAGCGGAAGCTGCATGTCCTTACCCAAATCAACATCCTGCCCCGGGAAAGTTATTTGTACAAGCGGGTGCTGATCTTCGATAACAGATAAGCGATATTCGATTGGATCCGAGTTGGCCAGCCCTTTTTTATCAGCTAAAAGAAAATGGTAGCTCCCCGAACGACTGAGCGCGAACCTGCCCGAAACGTCCCGTCCGGAAATCCGCAAAGGCGTTTCAGATTCATTATCGAATTTGATTTTTGCTTCCTGCACGGTTTTGTTGGTTCGCAAAGAGACGGAGACTTTCGTTCCTTTCAAAGCCGAAACATCCCCGACATTTTCTTTTAAGAATTGCGTGCCCAATTTTGAATATGAAGGATAAGTCAATTTGACTTGCAGATTTCTTACAAAAGGAAGATCGAGAACGGAAATTTTGTATTCCGAACTTTTGCGTTTCGAAGCCTCAAAATAGTAATTTAAGTCCTGTTTGATGTTCTCGATTTCAAAAGCAAACTCGTTTCTCTCATTCAAATTTAAAAGGGTGCGCTCATACGCTTTCGCTTCCTTCTTTTTGGTTAAGACAGCGATTTCGTCAACCTCCGCGCCCCTAACTTTGGCGCTGAGCCGAACTGTTTCTCCCTTGACGACCTCTTTATCTCCCGGCAATACCTCAAAAGTCAAACCCAAATCTTTAGCAAAATCCATAGATGGATGAAGGAGGCGGTACGAAGCATTTGTCAGAGAAGAGGGAAAGATCAAAAGCAGAATGGTTAGAATCGCGCCCGAGATCAGAGAATATTTAAAAGCTTTTTTTAAAGGAAGCGTGTTGGCGACTCTTTCGAATTTCAAGTCTTTCGTTTCATTATGAATTTCCGTCAAAGAGGCGTCTGCCAGCTCCAACGAATAGCCTTCGGTGTTTTTGGCGTGCTGTTGAAAAACCTGCAGGGCGTCGGCCAATCGATCGCGGATGTTTTCAAAATGATTCCCGACCCGCAGGGCCAAATCTGTTTCACCCGGCGAATTCGGACGAAAAAGAATTGCAAAAAGCGGGCGGCCGACAAACCAGAC
>JADFPY010000157.1 GCA_022562085.1 candidate division KSB1 bacterium
CCTAATTTGCAATCTGTGACAAGATTGGTGTGGACGGTCGGGTGCGTATTTTATTTAGGTCATGTCGTTAGCGCTTTTCAATTCTACCATGATTGGAGTCATCAGGCGGCTGTTTTTGAAACTGCGCGCCAAACCAAGGAAGTTGTCGGGGAAGCAGTCGGAAGTGGCATTTACATGACTTACTTATTTACACTGATTTGGGTTTTGGATGCCGCCTGGTGGTGGTTAAACGGTAGTACCGGATATTTCAGAAGGTCTAAGAAAATTTCACTGTCCATTCATTTGTTCCTGTTTTTCATTGTTTTTAATGGAACCATTATTTTTGAGGGCGGTCTTTTGCGCCTGTTGAGTGCACTGACGATAATTGCGTTGGTAGCGGTGTGGTATTACACATACAAATATCGAAACAGGTCTAATTCCGCTGCCAGGTCAAGTTTCAAAAAGTTATCTCTTACGCAAACTGAGAAAATGTAAATGCCGGACATAGCACCAACAATCTGTTATATAACTGCGGGCGCCGCAAACATGTATTGTGGCAGTTGCATGCGCGACAACACCCTGGTTGCAGCGCTACAGGAAATGGGATGTAATATCCATCTTTTTCCCACTTATACCCCAATTCTCACCGATGAAGAAGATGTTAGCGAAAATAAAATCATGTTGGGCGGACTCAACCTTTACCTGCAGCAAAAGTTTGGATTTTTTCGACGTCTGCCTGCCTCGTTTGATCGTTGGCTCAATAACCCACGGTTGATTAAGATACTCGCCTCCTCGAATTTACCGACTTCGGGACACGAGACCGGCGCCATGGTCCTTTCTTTGTTGAAAGGCGAATCAGGTAAACAGCGCAAAGAATTCATCAATATGCTTTTGTGGCTCAAAGAGCATGTTAAGCCGGACCTGATTAATTTAACCAATATTTTGATCGCCGGCTGTTTACCCCTGATAAAAAAACATCTTAACATCCCCGTGCTGGTGACATTGCAGGGGGACGACCTTTTTTTAGAGCAAATGATTGAACCTTACAAGAATCAGGCGATTAAGCGGATTCAAGAACTTGTGAAACAGGTGGATGGTTTTATCGTGTTCAGCCAATATTATAAGGATTTTATGTCTGACTACTTAACCATACCAAAACACAAAATTCATACTGTCCAAATGGGAATTAGTCTGGCTGGTTTAAATTCCAAGCGCATGGCATCTAATTCGGGCTCGCCAACCATCGGTTATTTTGCCAGAATAGCCCCTGAAAAAGGGTTGCACGTTCTTGTTGACGCTTTCATTCGTCTTCGCCAAATGCCGGGTATGCAGAACGTACGATTAAAAGCGGCAGGTTGGTTGGGCAGAAGTCACGAACCATATTTGAAAGATCAATTAACCAAGCTCAAAAATCATGGCTTGGAAACAGATTTTGAATATGCGGGTGTCCTTGATCGTCGTGAAAAGATTCATTTCTTGCAGAGCCTGGACCTTTTTTCCGTGCCAACGACTTATAAAGAACCGAAAGGGCTTTATGTGCTTGAAGCGCTCGCATGCGGCGTTCCCGTGGTGCAACCCGAGCATGGAGCATTCCCGGAATTGATTAAAGCAACCGGTGGCGGACAACTCGTGCCCCCTGACTCTCCCGAACACTTGGCACAAGCTTTACACCACCTGATTATTAGCCCTTCAATTCGAAAAGAGCTCGCCCGGCATGGACAAAGACGTGTTTTTGAGTCCATGACTGCGGAGGCCATGGCCGGAGATACGCTTGAGATTTATAAAAAATATCTTGGCGATGTATCCCAAAATGGCGCTGGCAGCCAGCCAAACGATCAAATTAGTGTTAGTGAATTACATGAATTGCAATCAACCAAAGTTCAATAAGCGAGTCCTGTATTTTTTGGTTGTTATGGTTTTTGTTGCATGCCAAAGACAAAATCGATCTCACAGGAATGCTCTATGAATCGGCGCGACTTTTTGAAAAAAACATCGAAAGCGACAATCGGGCTTGTGGCAGCTCCTTTAATCACCCAAATCAGACCTGCGTTTGCCAGGGGCCCTGAAGAGGCTGCCGAACAAATGGTAAAACGACTTTATAGTAGCTTGACTTCCGAACAGAGAGGGACCCTACTTTTACCCTGGACAAATTCGCGCAGACTACGCGTCGAAAATAACTGGCGTGTCGTCCGGCCTCGAATCCGGCAGATTTATTCCGGTGACCAGCAAGAGATGATCGAAGCAATCTTGAAAGGTGTCACCAGCGAGCAAGGTTACGACAAAATCACCCGCGCGATGCGGGATGACGCCGGCGGACTCGGGAACTATTCAGCTTGTCTGTTTAGCGATGGTGAAGACAAGCTTTCTTTTGTTCTGACTGGCCGCCATCAAACTATCCGGGCGGACGGAGGCGCTGAGAAAAACGCCGTCTTCGGCGGGCCCCTGTTTTATGGTCATGCCGTGGAATTTAACGAGCGCCCGGACCATCCCGGCAATGTCTGGTGGCATCAGTCGCGATTGGCCAGCAAAGTCTACCATGCACTTGACGGCAAGCAACAGAAAATTGCTTTGGTAAAGCACGGTTCGCCCGACGACAGAGCCTCGGCAGTTAGCCTTAAGGGGGCAAAAGGCCACTTCACGGGAATTCCTGTTAGCGAACTCTCTAGTGATCAGAAAGAACTGGTAGAGAAGGTCTTGCGGTCGCTTTTAGAGCCATATCGAGACTCAGATGTTGAAGAAGTCATGACCGCCATAAAAGCAAATGGTGGTTTGGACAAACTGTACATTAGCTTTTACCAGGATGGCGATTTACCGGATAAGGACGGCATCTGGGATCGCTGGAAACTGGAAGGTCCGGCTTTTGTTTGGTATTTTCGCGGATCGCCTCATGTTCACACCTGGATTAATATCGGGCATAAATCTGATGTTTTATCTTGATCTAATTGGCCTTTTGATTAATGAAAACAGGGAGTTTAGAAATGAAAAATAGCACATTCAAAATATACTTATTAATTCTAACCGTGCTGGCCATCGTAATCGGGAACTCGATGTTGCTTGCGCAGAAAGGTCCCAGCAAGACTGTAAGGAATCTCCAACCTTCGTGGGCATCAGATGGCCATAAGATTGCTTTTGTGACAAATCGTGATGGTAAGCCGGAGATTTATTTAATGTACAAAAACGGCAGCCACCAAAAAAATCTTACAAACAATGCCGCACTCGACATGGGTGTTTCCTGGTCTCACAATGGCGACAAACTGGCATTTGTTTCCAATAGGGATAGTGGAAAAGACATTTATATCATGAATACCCAGAATGGAGAACTAAGAAAACTTACGAATCGGGGAGATCTCCTCATGTCACCGCCAGCCTGGTCCCCTGATGACACGAAGCTTGTCTTTGCCGCCGGAACACATCGTGATGCCGATTTGTATACTGTCGACATCAAGGGTGAGACTTTACAACGCTTAACCAAGAACCCGACTATTGATGCCGCACCATCATGGTCACCAGATGGGAGCAAAATTACTTTCGTTTCAAAAAGAGATGGCAATCTCGACATTTATGTGATGAACTCCGACGGCTTGAATCCAAAAAAATTGACCTCTACTGAAGCTGAAGAAGGATGGCCGCGGTGGTCTCCGGACGGTTCAGAAATCGCTTTTTTCAGCAATAGAGATGGGAACTTTGAAATCTATGTTATGAAATCAGATGGGACATCACAGAGAAACTTGACAAATAATCCAGCCAGGGATGCCGGGCCGGCATGGTCCCCAGACGGAAGAAAAATCGTGTTTTATTCAAACCGGGATGGTGAAGGTGAGGAAATCTACCTGATGAATTCGGATGGTGCAAATCCAGTGCGGCTCACCAACGGTGCAGAAGATCGAACGGTAATCAAACACACAATGAGATAAGTGCGACCAATAAAGTATGGACAATCATAATCTAAAAAGGAACCAAGGATGAAGAGACATTGGATTTTCAAGGGATGTTTGATTTTTGCTGTTTTGCTGATTATTTCCCACCAGCTCACTGCAAAGCAACCCAAAAAAAATGAAACAGCTGACTGGCCTCGATTCCGCGGTCCAGAAGGAACTGGAATTTCACAGGAAACCGGTTTACTGGAAACGTGGCCCGACGGCGGCCCCAATGAAATCTGGCGCGTTCCGATTGGTGCCGGCTATTCAGGAATCACGGTTGCGGATGAACGACTCTTTACGATGGGCAGCGATGAGGAATCAGAATTTCTTATCTGTCTGGATCCAGCAAACGGCAAAGAGCAGTGGCGTAAAAAAATCGGGCCACTCTTCAAGAATTCTTATGGGGATGGGCCGCGCTCAACCCCAACCATAGATGGCGAAACTGTTTATGCCATCGGTGCAGAGGGGAATTTGATTGCAGTGCATGCCAATGACGGCGAGTTTTTGTGGAGTTTGAACCTAAAGACTGAATTCGAGTTCAGGCAACCGCAATACTGGTGGGGATTCTCCATGTCGCCGTTTATCGAAGGCGATAAACTAATGGTGCAGGCAGGGGGCGGCGGCGACCGGTCTATCGTTGCCTTAAATAAGAAGAATGGCAAGGTTATTTGGACGACCCATTCGGATTTTCAAGCCTACTCAACTCCGATCGCCATCGATTTCAATAACAAAAGGCAATTCGTTTTTGTGACCGCACAGAATGTGGTCTCGGTTTCACCGTCAGGCGATATTCTTTGGAAATATCCATGGGGCGGAAGTATCATCAAAATAGCCGTGCCGATTTTCGTGTCACCTGATAAGATTTTCGTTTCTGCTGCCTACGGTATCGGGGCTGTCCTGCTGCAAATGAAAAGTGATGGCCCGTCGATCACAATCGACGAAGTATGGAAAAGCAAAGTGATGAGCAACCATTTTCATACTTCGGTATTGCTTGGAGATTATCTCTATGGATTTGATAATGGCACTTTCAAATGCATAAAAGCGGAAACCGGCGAGCAAACCTGGGCTCGACGTCGCCTGGGGAAAGGCTCGCTGATAGTTGCAGACGGCCATCTAATTGTGCTGAGCGAGCGCGGGAAATTATTATGGGTCGAGGCGAATCCGAATGAGTACGTTGAAAAAAGCAGCGTTCAAGTACTGAAAGGCAGAACCTGGACGCCGCCGACACTGGCCAATGGCATGCTCTTTCTGCGGAATCAAAAAGAAATAGTTTGTTTAAACCTAAAAAATCAAAAGTCTTAATCTTGAGGACACGGTATGTCCAAATATTTTATTTTGATTTTGGCATTTTTTTTAATTGCAATTGAAACAAACGCGCAAGAAGGCAATCTTACGCAGGCCGAGATTATAGACAAATATATCGATGCGTTGGGTGGCAGACAGCGCCTTCAATCTGTGCACTCGATGAAAATGACCGGATTACATTTTTACCGGGGCTTGGAACAATCACTGACTATTTTAAGCAAACGACCGAACTTGTTTCGGGTCGAAATTACCAACGAGAATGGAAAAAGAGTCTCTATTTTTGACGGAGAAACCGCCTGGGAAATGACAGATGAAGCGGCGGCGCGAGAAATTCAAGACCCGCGAAGTAAGATTTTTATGGATATTAACGACGATTTTGAAAGTGCCCTGATCGGTTATAAGGCTAAGGGCCACAAAGTCGAATTTTCCGGTATTGAAAACATTGACGGGAAATCAGTTTACAAATTGCACCTGAAACTGAGCAACGGTCGCCTCGAAGATTGGTATATTGACCGGTCTTCATTTCTGTTATTGAAACGTGCCACAACATATAAACGGCGCAACCGTGAATTTGGACACGATTTATTCTTCATGGATTATAAAAAAGTTAACGGTATCATGATTCCGCATTACATTGAGCGGGTTTTTGAGCCGCATTACGTGCGCGGTTATGAAATTACAAAAGTTGAAATCAACCCTGAACTCAAAATTGAATTATTTCAAGCTCAATCAGTTTCAGAGAAAAAAGTCATTAGGTGAAGATGAATATTTCAGGAGAGTGAAAGTGAAGTTTAAGAAAATAGGAAAAAGCAAGATGTTAACGAAATTGCCTCTTGTTTTTTTTGTGAGTTTTATTTCTTTCGGTTATTTGGCAGCTGGCAGTTCGGATGAGCAGGCAATCACGAAGACACTCCGGAATTATATTGAAGGCCCCAACGAAAAAAATGTCGTAAAGTTAAAATCAGCATTCGCCAGGACTGCCACGATTTTTTATGTTCGAGATAGTAAATTAGTTGAAATCAGACTCGAGGATTTTTTCAGGCACATGGAGGCAGGGTGGGCAGATCCTCAGGAGCATGCAGTTGTGGCCAGGAAAATTTTGCTAATTGATGTCTTTGATAATGCGGCAATGGCTAAAATTCAGGCCAATTTCCCGGATGGTCAAGCAACAGACTATATATCGCTGCTTAAGGTTGCAGGTAAGTGGCTAATAGTCAATAAGATATTTAGCTTTAAGTGATAGATTAAAGAAATGAAATTTCGTGTAGGTTTTTTCCTCGGAATTTATTAAATTGACGGATTTTAAAATTAGAGAATTAAACCTATTTAAGGAGGAAATAAAAAATGGAATATTCAAAATAACCCAAGTGTTTAATGAACTTGTGGAAAACCAATTCATCCAAAATTAATTTTAAAAGAAAAAAACTAGAGGGACTTAAGATGGAAAAGAGAACTTTCGTAGTTTTTTGCTTATGTTTAATTCTTTTAGGATTGAACGTACAAACAAGCTGGTCTTCCGACTGGCCGAGCTGGCGCGGCCCCTACCAAAACGGCGTCTCAGATGAAACCGGCCTGATTTCAAACTGGTCTCTGGATGGCAAAAATCTGATCTGGAAAGCGGACTTTATCGGCCGTTCAACGCCGATTGTGATGAACGGCAGAGTTTACGTCGTGGGACGCACCGGCGAAGGCGTGAACATGCAGCGAGTTGTGGCCTGTTATGACGCCAAAGACGGTAAGCTCGTCTGGGAGGATAAATACAATGTATTCCACGCCACGGTACCGTTTTCACGCGTTGGTTGGTCGAGTCTGGCAGGCGATCCTGAAACCGGAAACATCTACTACTTCGGTGTTGATGGTATGTTTGTGTGCTATGATAAAGACGGCAAACGGCTTTGGGAGCATTCCTTTGTGGAAGAATACAATCGCTTCGCCGGGTATGGCGGCCGAACCTGCACCCCGGTGATTGACCAGGATTTGGTGATCGTCAATGGCGCCAACAATACCTGGGGCAACTTGCTAATTATGCGTCACCGTTTTTTCGCTTATGACAAACGCACCGGCGATTTGGTTTGGATCTCTACAATTAATGAACCTAACAAAAACACCAACTACTCGGTGCCGGTGGTGACAAATATAGGCGGTAAAAGATTGCTGATAGTCGGCGGTGGTTCCGGCTGGGTCTACGCCATGAAAATCCGTACCGGTGAGCAGGTCTGGAAATTCCAATTGAGTAAAGGAGCCATTCAGGCATCAGTTGTGGTGGATGGCGGGTTTGTATACGCAACACACCATGTTGAGAACTTTGATAACACAACATGGGGTCGGGTCGTTTGTATCGACGCTACCGGGAAAGGCGATGTCACCAAAACCCACGAAAAGTGGCGTCGTGACGGTCTCGAAGTAGGTTATGCCTCACCGCTTGTTCATGGCGGCAGACTTTATCTGGTTAACAATTCCGGTAATATGTTTGCCCTCGACGCTAAGACCGGTGAAGAAAAATGGGTCTTAAACATCGGCAAAGTCGGCAAAGGCTCGCCGGTGTGGGCGGATGGGAAAATCTTCGCGACTGAAGTGAACGGCGGCTTTCATATTATCGAACCGGGTGAAAACGGAGCGAAGTTTCTCGACCACAAACAGGTGCCTGTTGATGACAAAAGATTTGCTGAAATTTACGGCTCACCCGCCATCGGCTATGGCCGGGTTTATTTCACCAGTGAAGTCGGGCTCTTTTGTCTGGGTGACGAGAAAGCAGAGTTTAAGGTGACGCCGCCCAGTTTTGTAAGGATTCCGGAACTTGCCGCACCGACTTTGGATAAGCCCACTCATTTACAAATCGTTCCGGCTGAAGTTTGGGTAAATGTGAATGACAAAGTTCAGTTTGGGGTTCGTGGTTTTGACGACTTTGGTCGCAGAACTAGCGCAATAAATGTTGAATTTAGCCTCAATGGGCTGCAAGGTAATATTGACAAAAACGGCCAATTCACCTCTGACAAAAAAGCCGGTAATCAAGCCGGTTATGTGGTAGCTAAATTGGGTGACCTGGAAACCCGGGCTCGGGTGGCAGTTGCAGATAATTTGCCGTGGGAGTTCGATTTCGAGAATTTTGAAGTCGATAAAAATCCGCCGCTGTGGCCTGGCACCTGGAAATTCTTTGTTAGAGAAATGAACGGCAACAAAGTTCTTGCCAAGCCGCCATCAAAGCGAATGTTGAAGCGGCACAATCTCATTCTGGGTCCACCCTCAATGAAAAATTACACCATTCAGGCGGATTTAAAAGGAACGAAAATCAAGCGCCGCAGCCCGGATATGGGGTTGATTTCGCACCGTTACTACCTCGATTTCATGACCAAGAAAAAGCGGCTGCAAATCCGCACCTGGCCGGCTGAGCTTGAGAGATTGAAGGTGGAAATTCCGTTTACCTGGAATCCTGAGATCTGGTACACCATGAAAATGCAAGTGGAAATCAAGAGCGGCAAAGCCGTGATCAAAGGCAAAGTCTGGCCACGAGATGAAAAAGAACCGAGCGATTGGACGATCACAGCGGAAGATCCCAATCCAAATACACATGGCAGTCCCGGTTTGTATGGTGACGCGCAGACGACGATTTTTTTCGATAACGTGAAAGTTACCCAAAATTAGATTTCTGCAAAACAGCTCAAACGGACACAGAGAACACTGAGGAGCACAGAACTCACAGAGAAAAAGGTTTAAATAAACGAGAAATCAGAAATGCCCGGCATGGAACAATTAAATGCTCTTTCTGTAATGTGAACCCTCTATAAAACATCTTTCAAGCTATCAGCTTTCAGCAGTCAGCTTTTAGTTTTTGAAACTGATAGCTGACTGCTGACAGCATTAGAAAATTAAATTAAATCTCTGAGTTCTTTGTACTACAAACCGACAGCATTGTGTTTTTTTAATAAAGTTTTTTGCCACGGATTCTCACTGATAAGACACAGATTTATGGACTCTAAGTTTTGAATATTATTTTTTTATTATTTTTCATTTTCTATTAACCGAGCAATTAAAAATATCTTTAAATGTTTTTCACACTTTAACTACATTTATCCGTGCACATCGGTGTTAATCAGTGGCTAAATTTAGAATTTTTTGTTGCGGCTTCGCTGCGCTGTGGTTCTCAGTGTCCAAAACATTTTAACTCAAAATAATTGAGGAGGAGGAACGAAGGATGGTTAAAAAACGTGGTTTGTTGCTCATTCGAATTTTAGTTGGAATTGGAATTCTCTCCACCATTGGATTTTACGCCATGGTGGATACCGCGATGTGGGGCGGCTCACCGGGACGTAACATGGCTTCCACCGAAACCGGTTTGCCCGCAGAGTGGGACCCGGAATCCGGAAAAAACATCAAATGGACTGCACAGTTGGGGTCGCAGACTTATGGCAATCCGGTGATAATCGGCGGTAAAATATTTGTTGGCACCAACAATCAGGCCGTACGCAATCCAAAACTTAAAGGCGATCGTGGTGTGGTCATGGTCTTTCGTGAATCCGACGGTAAATTTCTCTGGCAGGCGGCACATTCAAAGCTGGCTTCCGGCC
>JADFPY010000158.1 GCA_022562085.1 candidate division KSB1 bacterium
CCCCAAAAGGGTTTTTCTTAGTTTTATTATCGACAGATGCCAAATCGACTTGCTACTTTTTGTGAATTTTTTTTATTTTTTTTAAAAAAAACGTGGTGGGATCTCAGGATGGATGTAGATTAGACTTCTGCAAAATACTCAAGTCGTGAAGGACAGAAAAATAGGAAAAACATAAACACCTTCAAGCGCCGGACGGATGCCAAGGATATTTTCGCTCATCAAAATGAAAGCTTCCTGAATTTTTCCTGAGATGCGTAACCGTTGGATTTCTTCCACAGGTGTCAAGTTTTCAGTCATAACTTTCGAGATTACAAATAAATATTGCCTTCAACGGGGCGATAAGTAGGCACGTTTAGGGACATTAATATCCAATTGCGATACTTTGTATATTCCGGGTGTTTTAGAAGATTGACGATTTTATTTCTCGCTTCATCGCGCTCACCGATATAGGCAAGCGCTGCGGCATGTTGGAGTTGGTAGTTCATGAGCAGAAACATGTCATTGCAATCCGCTGCATTTTTAAGAAGCTCAGTAAAAATTAGCTCAAAATTGGACTTACCCATCGACTCAGGAGAATTAGGAAAGCGCTGCTCCATCTCCTGAACATCCATATGTTTGGTCAAACGGAAAGTGTAAGTGTTGTCAACATACGCCACAAGTTTGAAGTAGTCTTGCATCATAGCAACAAAAACCGGAATCCAGAAACAGGTGAACGCGCCGTAATCCTGAAAAATAAAATAGCTTCCCGGCGACATACAGGCGCTGATTTCACGCATGAAATATTTGGTGCCGTACCAGCTTTTACATCCGTCCACAAAGACACCGTCGAGCATCAAACCTGGCGGCAACTTGAAAATATTCTCCAAATTCACCGTGTCCTCGACCGTGTCCGGAAGCACCCCTCGCTTTTCTTTAATGAGAGGATAATACTCGTGCTCGCGGTGAATCAAACGGAAAATATCCAGAAAATCCGAGGAGCGTTTTATTTGCTCACAATCCTCTTCTTTTAAAGAGCCGTTTTCAAAAAGCGGCGCTAAAAAATTCAGCAATCGCTCAGGTTTGTAATAATTTTTAAATTTATCAAACGTATGGAGTTTACTCCGGTCCAATCTATTTGGGTTGACTTGCATCCCCGACGCAATTGCTCGGGTCGAGCCGCCGAGAAACGAGCCAATCTCAAGCACATGATAGTGCCCTTTCCAGATTTGTGCGAAAAAATTAAATAGAAACTTGCGCTCGCCAAGGGTAGTTTCGGTGGGGATTTCGTCAAGAAATTGGTCATATTTTTTACCTTTGTCGGGACCTGCAGCGAATAGCGATAACATTCGCCCCAATAGCCGGGGATAAATATCCGGCCCAAGGAAGTCTTCAAATTTGCTTTCGCAACCGGAATAACAAGTTTTCCTGAAGTTTAGTAAAAGCTCCGCCACTCTATCATTTCTCACGGTTTTGTTCTCCATTGAATGTCGGCGTAATAGAAATTCGAAATGTCTTTTTAAAACTTTGAGCCGGATGAGCGCCCTGAAAACCGCAAGTCTCATCCATTTCTTTTGCAGAAAAAGAGACGCGGCAGAAATAAGAGTTGGTGATTTCTTTGTAGGTCACCATTCCGATGAGCGCGGCTGAGGTTTTGTCAACTTGCAAGCGGATCGCGCGATGTGCATCTCCCAACACGATTGATCCGTCTGTCATCCCGACGCCTTGACTTGCAGAAACCAGAAACGAAACCGGTGAGCCGTGGTCAAAGTTGGTTTGATAAAGCTGAAACCTTTCAGGCCTGAACCCGCCGTTGCAGGCAGAGTAGTAAAGAGTAGACGGATCAAAAGCGTTTGGATTTAGGGTAATCATTCCAAGTCTAAGTGACCCGGTTGGAAGACTTGGCCAATCGAAGGAATATTCCAAATCCACTTGTGGCTTATATGAAAAAAGAGTGACTTTCTTTTCGATGAGGCCGAATGGGCTTTCAACACTTGCTGCAACTTCAACTCCACCCGGGTGTTGCTCAATCTTCGGTTTTACGAAATTTAGATCAGTTATCTTCGGATGACCAGGGGTTTCAAAAATTGTGTGGCCGCTGAAAAAATCTGCTCCGAGTGAAATGTCGTCGTAGAAGCCATGCCCCAAAGTACCTATCAGTTTTTGATTAGAATACTCTTTGAAGCAAAGCGCTTCGATTGCCAGGCCTTTTTTGAAATTGAGGGTTAGTTCGGCAAAGTGCGTTTCCAAAATAGCAAATGAATCATCCTGGATTATTTCGCATTTATGGGATTTAAGTGCATGGACTTTTAATTCCTCATTCTCTGAAGTCGTAACAAGATTTTCCCCCCGAAGTGTCGGGGTCGAAATGACAGGGGAGAAGTCATTTCGACCGGAGCAAAGTCCGTCAGCACGAAACGAAGTGGAGAAATCTCCTGGTGATTCGAATGATTGTTCTTGAAACATTTCTCCTTCCCAGGCTCCGGCTTGAGAAGGAACTTGTCCCGGAAACTCGGACTCGGATCGCATTGAACCCAAGTCCTGTTGTCCTGTGGATTCCCGCCGGAGTTTATCCCATGCTTTGACACGGGACGGGAATGACAGGTTTGTTTGTTTGACTCTTTGCATCTCCTGGCAATACTTCTCCCAGCGTTTCTCGGAAATATGCGTCCGAAAATCGCTGCTCCACAAATAACACAAATACCGCCAGTCGTCATCTGACGCATCTGGTTTGTTGAGCAAATGATTGTAAAAGTTCCAGCAGGAGGTGTTTATCTCAAGATCATTCTTTCCCGTGACAGCCCAGCGTGTGATGTTGTATTTGTCCTGCTTTTTAACAGGAACCGGCTGCTGAGTTGATTCCAAATTTAAGCGATTCCCTGCGCCCGGCAAATGAAAATTCTCAAGAACTTGACTTGGCCGGAGAAATTCAATCCTTTTATCGAGCAACAGCCGAACCATTAATTTTTCAATTCGCTGCCATTCGTTCTCATTGCCCAATTCGGCCTCGGTGTGGTAGCGGTTCGGCCGGAAATTAAAAATTTCAACATCATTGCCGTAAAGCGGAAAAAAGCGCGTTCTCTCAGAAAAAAGAGCGCTGAGATAGTTAAAGTACTCGTCCATTTCCATGTCCCCGTGAGCATACCGCTGAAATTTCTGAAAGGCGATAGAGTTATTCCAAAGCAATGGAATTTCTTCTCCATGCTGACCACAAGCATACTGGGGAAGATAGCGCCATTCCGAATCCCACTCCGGATGAAATCGCGCCGGGTTATCCCACTCCATGGCCACCGCCTTATAACCGGCGTCGATGTAGTGCTGTAAAATACCCGCTGAGTAAGCCTGCTCGTTGATCAAAGCAACTTCGGGAATAACACCTAAAAGTTGTTTATAGATTTGATTTCCGAGACGTAGGTTAGCTGCGTTCACTTCGGCGGGAACCAAAGGCGCGATGACTTGAGCATAGCCAGACCCGATAAATTCACAAGGTCCGTTGCTAATCAAAAAACTCAGCTCGTCAATCCAGCCGCGATCGATTGCTTGAATTTGCTCCAGAGTATAGCCGGAGGCCTCGATTCCGAAAGGTAAATTAAACCTGCGGGCCAGGCGCAGTAGAGGCCAGTAACAGCGCTTCACGACTTCGCGGCGCTGCTCTTCTTCAATAGAAGAGTAGGCCAGGTTCAGATGGAAAAAGGCATAGAGATTTAACATAAAATAGTCGCTCACTCAGAGAGCTGCTGTGCCATATTTTGAAGCTCGACAGCCTCGGTTGTTTTCCCCAGCCGCTCATAAATTTCGCCCATCAGGTTCAGAGCCTCTGGATGTTGCGGGTTCTCATCAATGATTTTGGCCAGCAGATTTAAACCATCTATAAACTTTTTTTCTGAAATTAGTTCACGAATTTCTTGAAAGGCGCGCATATCATCTCCTGCTGCAACAGATTTATGGTGAACTAATTTAAAATAAATTTGCTCAAACTCTTGTGCATCCTGCTCAATCAGCTTAATTTTACTTTTTTGCAAATTCGGCAGTTCAAGAAAAGTGGGCGAATTGGCTATCTTAACAAAAATATCCGCAAGGGCTTCAACATCTCCCGGTGGGATTAAGAAACCGTTTTCGCCGTCAATAATAATTTCAGGAACTCCAGCAATAGCGGTTGCGACTGCGGGAATGCCAGCATACAGAGCCTCGCGCAGAATGAACGGATAATTCTCTCCCAGCGACGGCATGACAAGTAAATCTATTTCAGAAAAAACTTGTGCTCTTTGTTCTGTTGTGAAGCACCCCAAATAAGTAGCATTTTTTAAATCATTAACCTTTGCTGTCATTGTATGGTAAAGGTCATCATCAAAATGTCTTCCATAAATTTTAAATTGCAAGCAGGCTTGTTTTCTCACACCCATTGTACTGTTTGCTTGTTTTATCGCATCCAGAAAAATGCCAATACCCTTCCTGATATCTATTTCACCCATAAAGCCAATTCGAACAACGCCGCCTTCTTTCTTTCTCTTTTGAATCTCAAACGGACTTATTCCTGTGGGGATGACATGGAATTCCCGATTGTTCAAATTATTCGCGATAGAGGTCTCCTTTAAAAACTGAGAAGGCGTATGCACAAAATCGACTTGCTGAAACATGCGCTGCAAAACCTCACGGCGCAATGCAAGATAATAAAAAATGCTGGCGATGTACTCCGGGTCATTATTCGATTTTGCAGCAAAGGTACATTCATAACATTTATCAAGCGACTCCGGGCCGGAACAAGAACTCTGATTTTTGT
Organism: candidate division KSB1 bacterium; assembly: GCA_022562085.1. Classification (NCBI taxonomy): domain Bacteria; kingdom Pseudomonadati; species Candidatus Zhuqueibacterota bacterium. The sequence continues at coordinate 4,757 of JADFPY010000158.1, forward strand.
ACATCAAATGGCCTTGCGGGCAGTACAAGTACATGTCGTCAATCTTCATTAATACTGGTAAGCCAGCCTCTTTTGCAACACCCACCCAGTTGGCGCTTAGGCCAAAAAGATGTTGTATGTGCACAATGTCAAAATCGTGTTTTTGTAAAAAAGCACGAAACGGGGCATCAAATTTGTTATCCAAAATATTCGGTTTCTTCTTCCCGGGTTGAAATACATTAAACCGAACGACCTTCAGACCTTCAAATTCTGCACCGTCAAATTGTAAGGGTTTTTTTATGGAATCGGAAACTGGGTAAAGTATGGTAACATCGTGACCAAGCTTTTTTAACTCCTTTGAAAAAGTCAAAGTATAAAGCTCTGTTCCAGAATATGACTGAGGCGGAAAATTATGGACAATTTGCAGCACTCTTAATTTTGAAGTTCCAGTATCGTCATCACTTAGTTTTTGCAAACCGTCTTCTGCCTCTGCTTTCTGATGAATCAAACGAATTATATTCTGTGAAGCTTCAGAAGCGCTGGTAAACGTGATTTTCTGCTGATGCTTGTTACATAGTTTAGCAAACTCACCACTCCTGTGACTTTGAATTAACTTGTGTGCTGATGTCGACCAATCATCCTGCTCATCGAGATAAACCTGGAGTCCCCAGCGCGAAAGGTAGGTCGGGGTTTTCCACTTTTCAGGTCTTAAAACATTTTTGTAAAACTGAAACAAGTATGTAATACATGGCACCTGGCAAAGAAAAGCCTCCCAACTCACGGATGAGTTCCTGCTCGTAACCACTAAGTCTGCTTTATCCAGCCAATGTTGAAGGGGACCATCATCAATGCCAGTTAGTCGAATATTAAAACTTGCAGCGATTTTTTCAAAATATCCAGCAGTATTCACACCGATGGATTTCGTTAATGTTGGGTGTAATTTTACAACGACATCTAAGTTAATAGAGGGCATCCTTACGCTTAACTTTTTTATCATTTCGCAAAAAAGCTGGAAAGCCTTGTGCTCGACAGAGTTGCCATAGATTATTTCCTGCATCGAGTTTGCTTCGAACCACGATGGACAGTACAAAATTGTTGCCTTCCCTGTATCGCCAGACTTTTTTATTTCTTGAAATGTCAGGACGCCGTCGATAGGATTGCCGGTGACGATAATTTCAGGTTGATGCGCACGACCCGAATAGTAATCCGCATAATATTCTTTTTGTACCTCATTATCAACGCACACAACATCCGTCACAGGCAATCGAGAATCATCTTTAACATAGCAGGCATCTGCAGTGAAACTGGCAATTATAAAGCCATGTTCAATGTAAAATGTCGGGATATTATTCTTTGTTCCGAAATCAACTAGCGTGCGTATCGGGGCAAGCTGATCATTTACCGCAAGGACTGCAGTTATACGACGATTCGCGTGGAATTTCCGCAGACTGTGTTGAATACAATAACTTTGCACCCATAACCGTAAAAGATGCTTAATGACGTCGTTTTTTTTGTCGATTTGTTCTTTTAGGTTGAACTTAGACTCTATATCCGTAATAAAATTCCGATATGTTTTTTCAACCCGGTTTAGAGTAGATTTTTCAATAACCTGTTCCCCGACATACAGTCGTTGTTTTCCTGTCCAATTTCCATCCGCAGCAAATAAAACAATATCAAACTCTTTTTCCAGTTTTGAAACCAGGGTTTTATGACGGTTTTCAAACAAACCTGAGCAGATGATTGTTGGCTTATTATTTTTCATTTGATAAGATGGGAAATGTAAGTATTTACGCTGAATATTAGGTCCTGGCCAAGAAGATAAATTTCATCGTCTTCGGAAACATTGCGGTTGTGCAAAATAGTATTCTCCAGGTTGACAATGTCTGCATCTAAAATTTCAAAAGCATAGTTGCCTTCATCATAAACGTACGTGTGACCCTGGCCGCATTTCGTGCAATTTGTGGATTCATCCAACAGTAAGGTCGCGCGTTTTCTCAGCACATTTTCCTCTCCGCATAAATCGCATGCCCAGGTTACTAAGTAATTCATTGGGCCGGTGCAAACATGCTCGGTTTTTATATCCACAACATTCATCAAAGCAGATTCTTCTTTTTGCTCCGCAGCATCAACTCCCGGACTTTCCAGGAATGTCTTAATCCACCCACATATTTTTTCACTCTTTTCTTTTGCAGAAAGCGGCTTTATATTAAACTCATCAAAAAGCTTTTTACATAAGGCTTTATGTTCCTTAAGGTTTTCTTGCTGTAAGTAAAAGTCAACAGCATTCTTAAATTCCTCTGCAGTAGTAACGTATTTCATAGCCCCTTTTTGGAACAAAATATTGCAGCTATTTAGCTTGCCTTCTTTAAACATATACTTTACTGCAGATTCGGCCGGATAAATAAACGCCGGCACTGATGCTAAAAACGCCTCCCATAAAACAGAAGTGCGGTGAGAAGCTATCAGCATATCTGACCCTGAAAGGACTTCACTTAGACCGGTACAGGTGAGCAAAACATGTTCCAGTCCACATTCCTGAGCCAGGTGTTTTAAATAATTTGTTGAGTCTTCAAACACCTGCTTGGTGGCAAATGCAGGATGTAATTTAACGATAAACTGTATATCATTTTTACGCGGGAAGTTTTTTAGTCCTTGAAAAACAAACTTATAAAATTCCACCTGCTCTATTTGTGCTTTAAATAGGTTTGAAGGAATTCTCGCTTCCATCCAAGAGCCAATAAGTGATAAAGTAAATTTGTCGGGACACAGATTTAAGGCGGTCAGGGCGTCTTCTTTCTTTAAATTATTGTCAAAGGAAATATCAATGGGTGTCCCGTTGACCACAAAAGTAACATGCCCATTTAACTCTGACGATTCATAATGTTCATCCCAGATAGCTTTTTCCAGGTCATTATCTAAATTTACAAAATCAGATATATAAGGTGTGGCAGGCAGGAAGTTTTCGTTTAAGACTTTAGGTTCGGGTTCCATAGCAAAAAAACCATGCTCGATATCGAGAACAGGTATGCCCCTACTTTTGGCTTCAATCACCATCGGTCTCCTGGTGAAGGAATAATCCGCGTTAACTAAAAGCAAATCAAGATCTATTTTGTCCAACAGTTGGCGAAAGACAAAAGCACGCCAATAAATAGAAAAAGCAACTTTGTTTATTGTCATGAACTCAGACTCATACAGCGCAGCTTTTTTCTTTCCACCTGAAATGAGATTACCCAATTGTTCTTCTACTTGATTGACCGTTTGATGAATCTCCCAGGAAAACTCTGCTTGCGGAAATTGCAACTGGCTTAATTCAATAATCTCTTCGAGAGTTTGCACTCCAAGATCACTCAAGGATTTGGCGAATTGACTTTCGAACATAATAATACTAAAATTCTCACACAGCTTTTTTAACAATACCTGGCTTTTATCGGGGAAAAATCCAAGTACGAAAACATTTTTCATTGTTGCTCCATCAATCGGGTTGTCAAAAACTGGTTCAAAATAAAGATATAGTCCTGATTCAAATATTTACTAATTTTCGAATAAGAATTGCCTTTAACTGTGTCCACATTCAGTTCATACTGAATTTTTCTCAGCTTATCATCTAAAGTGTACACCTGTTCATTCAACATCTTTTTATAATTCTTTTGTAAAAATTCTTTTATGGCCTCATACTCAAATAATTGATAGGCAAAACAAACAGGGCACAGGAACTTACGCCTGACTAAAAATGTGCGGAATAGTTCAACGCTTGACAAATGACCGCATGAGCCACATGCCCCGGAAAAAATATAATTAACCGTGCCGTCGCTACAAATCACCGATATATCTTCAATTTTAAACTCAACTGCAACCTCTTTTCCGGTTTTAATAAAGCTCTGGCACCATTTAGCGCTTTTCTCGAAATTTAGTTCATCAAAACCCGGGAGAGGCAGGTTCTGAAGTCCAATTTGTAAGCGCAATAAGTATTCAGGCTCACCATAAATCCGGCCATTGTTTAACCTGGACAGTTTAAGATAAAACTGATAGGCACGTTCGAACTTACCCACTAAAATGTACATTTTCACGATTTCAATAATAACGGAGCTGTTTTGAGGATATTTTTTTAATAAGGTGTTCAGGTCTTCGGCGACGTCAATATATTTACCGTTTTCTCGTTGGCAAATACAATGATCCAGCAATTGTTGATCGTTATCTTCCATGATGATTGATTTATTTTATTAAGCTTTTAGCTGTCAGTTTTTTAATGAGGACTGAATGCTGATAGCTCACGTATTCTTTTCACTTAGAGTTTTTTGGTTTCTTGCTTAAATTCGGTTGTCTGAGAAATATGCTCACCCATATTTTCCCGACCTATAAATTGATACCTGCTTGAATTAACGGTACGTTTGCTCATACCAAGGCTCCGGGCAATACGGTTTTTTGCTCCAGTCTGCTTCAAAGTAGCGAAGGCTAACCTTCTCACGAAACTTAACAAGTTTTTTTTGTGCATCATTTAAATTCCAAGTTAATGAAACAATCACAACAGTATGAAAATACACATTTTTTTAGCATTCAAGTGCACCTTTACCGGTGCACTTTCATCTTGCTAATAACCGCTACCCACTATCTAAAAAGACCATTCCTGTACACAATTGCGGCAACCCTCGACATCATCCCATTTTTTTTCTAAATGCTTTTTGATAAGCTCAGTTCTTACCGTACCATTGAACAGGTTCTCAATTGAATCATTTTTCACATTTCCGAGGATTAAATCATCAGAAAAGGCGCGGCAACAGGGATAGGTTGTACCATCCCATTGAATAGTGAAATCACCTCGCAGTAGTTGCCGACAGGCAAAACGAACATCGGGTAGTTTATTTTTATCAGATTCTGTCCTCCTATCCTCTACAATACCCTTGAAAGTTTGATAGGTTGCGTAATAAAAATCATCTACTCTTTCTTTCCAGAAATTGTGGAAATCATCAATTTCATGTTCATTGTCAATTTGCCGGACAA
>JADFPY010000159.1 GCA_022562085.1 candidate division KSB1 bacterium
GAGTAAAGCCTGGCCCAAAGCAATCGATGGTATTTTAGATGCTTATCTCGGGAAAATCCCCGAAAGTTTCTCCTTTAACGGAAAATCCTATACCCCGAAAAGCTTTGCTGGAGAGTTGGGTTTTAATCCCGACGACTATATAGAACTTACTTCCTATCGTCATCATCCTTTTTATACCAACTTTAGTTTAGAGGTGCCTGACAATTGGTCGTTGAATAAATACCTCAATGTGCCGCTGGATGAATTTATGTCTGTTATCGATCACGCGCTTCAAAATGGCTATTCATTAGCCTGGGACGGCGACATTAGCGAAAACTCATTTAGTCAAAAGAAAGGGCTCGCCATCCTCCCTGTGAAAGAGTGGGAGGACAGAACCAAGGAAGAACAAGACAAAATATGCGAAGTACCGGAACCGGAGAAGGAAGTGACACAAGAACTCCGCCAAGAATCATTTGACAACTTCACTTCAACGGATGACCACCTGATGCATATCACAGGTACCGCTTATGACCAAAACGGCACAAAGTATTACAAAGCAAAAAACTCCTGGGGGCAAAAGGACAGCAAATATGAGGGCTTTATCTATCTATCGGAGCATTATGTTCGTGCAAAAACGATTTCAATAATGGTTCACAAGGAAGCTTTACTAAATCAGATCGTTCAGCAGTTACAGGGAAAAGAAAAAGAGAGTATCGGAGAAACCTGGTTTTTCAAAGCACTGAAGGATAAAAAAAGTTAAGACCCAGGCTTTATCTGGATTGACTTCAAAAATTTCACCAATAAATTGATTTCTTCTTCATTTAGCTGTGTTTCAAATGGCGGCATTGCATCGGGACCCTCCCCTTTCCCAATCTCGATAATTTCGACGACCCTTTCCTCGTCATACTTTTTGAACAAGGTTCGAATGTCAGGGGCTTCTGGTCCGCCAGCGCCGTTCTGCCCATGACATCGTGCGCAGTTAACGTCTTTTTTTGCAAAACCAAGAAATAAAAGCTGGCCCGGGTCGGTGATATCGGCGGGAGGATTAGCTTCACAGCCAATCACAAAAAATAAATTCCAGACTAAGACTGGAATTAAAATTCTTGCATTCAAAGCGGATCGTCGTTTCTAAAATGAATCTCGAGATCATTAAGTGGCTTTTATAACAACCAGGGTAATATCGTCATCTTGCTCCGTACCACCTTGAAAATTTTTCACCTCTTTATAAATCTCAGCCATTATTTTCTGAGAGCTTAAATTCTTATTTTTCTTAATTATTTCCTGCAGCCGCTGCTCCCCAAACAGGGTCTCAGACGCATCTTCAGCTTCGGTAACCCCATCCGAATAAATTACAATTATTTCTCCAGGACTCAAATGGACTTTCCCTTCATTATAGACGCTGTCAGTTCCAATTCCAACCACAAGGCCGCCAATTTCCAACTGTCGGAATTCTCCATCCTTGAGCAAATGAAATGGAAAATTATGTCCCGCGTTGATATAATTAAAATTGTTGGTTTTTGAATCAAGCACGCCAAAAAAGAGCGTGGCAAATTGATGAGACTCTGTGTTTAAATATAGAAATTGATTGGCCTTCGCAATGCATTCAACAATCGAACTGTGGTTCAGCGCTTGATTTCTTAACGTTGCTTGCAAGTTAGCCATCAGCAGAGCCGCGGGTATTCCCTTTCCGGAAACATCCCCTAAAGCGATACCCCAGCGACCATTTTCGAGCTCAATAAAATCAAAATAGTCCCCACCGACTTCCTTTGCTGCGTAGCTGATGCCGGCCAAATCAATTCCAGCGATTTCAGGACTCTCTTTGGGAAGCAGCCGGTTTTGGATTGACTGAGCCATTTCCAACTCCTGCTCGAATTGCAGCAACTGTTTCTCCTGCTCATACAACCTGGCATTCTCAATGACCTGAGCCGACTGAGACGCAATAATCGAAAGCAGCCGTTGATCATTTTTTGAAAACTCCCTATTATTTTTTTTATTAAACAAGCTGAGCACACCAATCAACTGCCCCTTGCACAATAACGGCACGCTTAGAATTGAATGAATTTTGTCAACTGCTGAATGTTTGCCCTTGAACGTCGTATTTTTGCCAAAATCATTTATCAATAAGGCTTTCCTATTCTTTATCATCCATCCACTCAGATCTTGATCCAGGCGATATATTTTTGTAAAGTCCGTTTCATCCACTTTTCTAATGAGCGTTTTGAACGGATCATCTATTTTCTTTTCATCGAGCAGGGAAATTGCACCCTGGGCAGCCCCGATAGCCTTCACCGATCCGGAAACCACTTTGTCAAGAATTTGATTTACCGGTAAGGTGGTGCTAATTATTCTCGCCAGTTGGTTTATCGTCCATAAATCTTCAATTGACTTCTTGAGCCGGTCATTTTCATCTTTTAGCTGGGTTAATTCATCTTTCGGGGCTTTTTCACTTGACATTTTACTCTCCATTCAAGATCTTTAAAAACTCGCTCGCTTTAGACTAAATTCCCAGAACATTCTTAGGCATGTGCATACTTACAAGTACATGCGGTACATCGACAACCTCAACGATTTCCAAATTGCCTGCCAGCGAGCAAAGCACATAAGCTTCAGTTCGCCCCAAACCATGTTCTTCGACAAGGTAGTCGATCATGTAACCGGTGGCTTTTTTAGCGGCCTCATCGATGGTTGTGGCAAACGCTGTTACGGCATAATATTCTTCAGTTTCATACTGCGGCTCTTTGATTGCCCTGCTATTCTTAATGACATTAACTTCATAGATGATCTTCATGGGAGCTTCGATGGCTGTGCCGCACACTTCACCAAAGCCCTGGGCTGCATGCGCATCACCGATCGAAAAAAGTGCGCCTTCGACAAATACAGGAAAGTAAACTGTTGTCCCTGCAGTCAAATGCGGATTGTCCATATTCCCTCCGTTCACCCGCGGCGGAATTGTGGAAAGCATCTCATCGGTATCCGGCGCCACCCCCATCACACCGGGAAAAGGTCTAAGCGGAATAGTGATTTTCTCCGAAAATTTGACTTCCTTTGCACCATCGGGTATGGCAAATGTCTTGAGATAGGGTTCTGTGAATTCATCCGCCAGAAATCCAAACCCGGAAAAAACTCCGGACCATGCCCAATCCCCTACTTCGAGGTGATGCAGCGTTACAGCCAGGATATCTCCCGGTTCAGCTCCCTCTACATAAACCGGTCCGGTTAGAGGGTGAATGGGATCAAATTTCACATTTTGGACGTCTTCAGATTTAGAATTGATTGAGAGCTGGCCGTCAGTGGCTTCTTTGGTTTCAACTTGCACCACAGCACCCGACGGGACCCTAAGAACTGGGGGAATTTTCCTACTGAATTTGTTATGAGTTTTTTCGCTTGATAGAAAATATTGCGGTTCAATGTCTTTTTTTTCGTTTGAATTATTTGAACTCGTACAGGTGTAACTAACAAAAAGCAATATAAAGATGCAAAAACTGCTTAATAAATCATGAATAATTTTTTTAATTTTGACCATAATCTCCCTCCCCTTTCAGAGTTTGACAGCTGTATTTATGTAAGAACTTTTTGGTTAAAAGTCAAACTCTATTGTTTAATACAGATTTTCTTTAAGCTTCGTTGAAATGTTTCAGAAAACTGATGCTTGGCTCTCAAACTTCTGAAATTCAGCCATGTTCAATAAATTCTTCACTTTACGCTGGGTAAATATGACCTGGTAGTTTGACTTGCACCAAAAGGGGCACAAAGAACTGTACTGAGTGGTACAGTCAAGATATAGTCAATCAAAAATCTCGCCACCATAAGCTTTATGAAATAAGACGGTTACGGATTAATAGGTTTTCGTGGCATAATAATTGAGGTAAGCAACTCATTGTTTTCATTTCCGATTTGCCAACTCAAATGTTGTTGACTTTAAAACAAGCTTGATTTTTTGATCATTTTTTGTTACTAGATTAAACCTCAGAATCAAAGTCATAACGCACCTGCTTTTAGAGCAACATCTCTTCAATATTTTAGGTACTTAACTTAGCTAAGGAGTGCCTTATGGAAAAACTTTTCAAATCTTTGAAACCCGCCAAAAGTTCAAGTAAAACAAAAGTCAAACGGAGACGCTATAAATTTTATCCTGATCTTCCTTATGACCCGCAATTGGCGCCCGGGGCCTTAGAGGATCAACCTATTTCTAAAAATTGGATGATTACTCCCGGAGATTTAAATAATGGTAAACACTCCGCACCGAAAGATGTAATAAACTTGCTCGACAAAAGTCACCCTGGCAACAAATACCAAAACAATTCTGAGCTCCAACAAATGCAGCACTTGTTGTCAAGAGCAAGTTTTGGCGTCAGCGTGGAGGAAGCCCAAACCCTCTCATCTTCAACAACCGAAGAACTGGTCGATGTGCTGCTAAGTCCTCAAATGCCCCCTCCCCCGGATGTTTGGGTTGATGAACCGTTTGATATCAATGAGTATCGCAACTGGACTCAAGAGCAACGCCAGGCGTTTTTAATGCTTAATCGAGAAAGGATGAACGAATTGCGCGGCTGGTGGCTGCAGCTCATGATGGCCTCGCCGATGAACCTCCAGGAAAAAATGACTTTATTCTGGCATGGGGTTTTTACCTCCGATTTGAACTCTTCGATACTTGCTCAACTCGCATATAAACAAAACAACACCTGGCGCGAACACTCAATGGGGAACTTCAGAGCCTTTCTAAAGGCGATGTACAAAGACCCGACAATGTTGTTTTATTTAAATGGGGTGGAGAACATTGCAGCCGCGCCAAATGAAAATTTTGCCCGTGAACTTTTGGAGTTGTTTACAATGGGCGTTGGAAATTATACTGAAACTGACATTAAAGAAGCAGCGAGAGCTTTTACAGGCTGGCAAGCCGACTTCTATAATCTAAATTCATTTTTAAACCCAAATTTTCATGACAACGGCAGCAAAACTTTTTTTGGCCAAACTGGAAATTTCGATGGCGATGATATTATTGACATCATCCTTGAACAGCCGCAAACCGCAGTTTACATCTGCCGGCGACTTTATGAATTTTTTGTGAGCCGGGAAGTTGACGACGATTTCGTAAACAATCTTGCGGATATTTTTCGTTCAAATGATTATGAAATCAAACCGGTTCTGAGAGAAATTCTTACCAGCACACATTTTTATAGCGAAAATGTTATGTCATCCCTCATTAAATCTCCGGTAGACTTAACCATGAGCAACGTGCGAATGCTGTCTCCGGATAGTGTCGATGTATTTGCTCTGCTCTTTTTCCAGGCTATTATCGATCAGGAAATTATGAACCCGCCAAATGTGGCAGGCTGGCCGGGCCAACGCTCCTGGATTTCTCCTACCACTTACGTTTTGCGAAATACAGTCTCGGAAATCTTTGTAAGCAAGGATCTACTTAGAAATGAAACTCCTTTTGAGTTTGATCCTATAAAATTTGCACTGAGCTTTAATTTAACCAACGCCAGAGAACTCACCGAAGCCATGATTACCCATCTCGTGCGTTTACCGGTTAGCCAACAACAAATTGATTTTCTCGTGACCGTCATACTTGGAACTGCCAGTGAAGAGGACTGGTCCTTACAGTATCCCGGGGCAGATCGTTTAGTGACGCAGTGTCTTGTGCAGATACTGCGGTTGCCTGAATTTCATTTAAATTAAGACTCATATCCTTCACATTTGAAATTTTTGAATTTCACTTTAAGAGAGGAACGGAAAAAATGAAACGTAGAGACTTCATTCAAGTGATGCTGCCAATAGCAGGGCTGCCAATTGTTTGGCCGATGTGGTCATTTTCCAAACCCCTGAGAAAACTTGGCAAATCAAACTATCCGGTTAACTTTCCTGACGACGGCAGAGTGCTCGTACTGGTTCAATGCGCCGGCGGCAATGACGGTCTCAACACGATTATCCCATATACAAATGACATTTATTATAATGAGCGCCCCCAACTGGCGATCCCGAAATCTGAAACGATACAGATTGCAAATGGTCTTGACCTTGGATTTCATAGTGCCATGTCTGGTTTTAAATCTCTTTACGACGCGGGCAACCTTGCAATTATACAGGGGGTTGGCTATCCAAACCCGGACCGGTCGCACTTTCGCTCTACCGATATCTGGCTGACAGGTTCCAGCTCGGATGCAGTTGGGGAGACCGGTTGGCTTGGCAGGTACTTTGATATGCTTTGCCCGGATGGAGAACCATGCGGAACATTCGGGCCCCCGGCAATTCAAATCGGTCTGACATCCTCTCTGGCGCTGCTTGGAAGACAGCAAAAAGGCATCACTTTGCAAAATCCGGTTCAGTTTTATGATTTGGTCACCCGTCTCGGCGAAGGCCATGATCCTCAACCCGGCATGATACCAGCGACCCCGGCTGAACACGAACTCGAGTTTCTGCGCAACACCGAAGCTTCTGCGTTTCAATTTGCCGGCGAAATTATTGACGCATACCAAAAGAACGATAATCAAGTGCACTATCCTAATCAATCTCTTGCTACTCAACTTGCCATTGTTGCCAGACTCATTGCGGGTGGTCTGAGCACGCGAATTTACATCGTTTCGATACGAGGCTTTGATACGCATGCAAATCAAGCAAATGCCCACGCAAACTTGCTGGGACAACTTTCAACAGCGATTCAGCTCTTCCAGCAAGAACTCGAGATTTTTGGCGTCGCCGATAGGGTCGCAGGAATGTGTTTCTCGGAATTTGGCCGCCGGGTTCGGGGCAACGCAAGTAACGGCACAGACCATGGCACAGCCGCTCCGCAATTTCTCTTTGGAAATCCAGTAATCGGGGGTGTCCACGGCTCACATCCGGATCTAGCGAATCTGGAAAACGGCGATCTTAAATACCAATTCGATTACAGACAGATTTATGCTTCTCTACTGGAACAGTGGCTGGCTGGTGATGCGAATGCAATCCTTGGGGAAAACTTTTCAACTTTGCCCCTAATCGATAATACGACCAGTGTAGGCAACCCCCCTGCAGAAATTCCAAATGAGTTTACTTTAAACCAAAACTATCCCAATCCATTCAACCCGTCGACTACGATTGAGTATAGCCTTCCTGAACCTGCGGATGTGAAATTGGAAATAGTGAATAGTCGCGGACGAAGAGTTGCAATTCTGGTGAATGAGCGTCAAGATAAAGGTAAGTATCAATTGACCTGGAACGCAAACGGCTACGGAAGCGGTACTTATTTCTACAGAATTAATGCGGGTAGTTTTCAAGAAACTCGCAGGATGACTTTGGTGAAGTAGTTCTGATTTTTTAGGTTCGAGTTTCACACCCCGGGAGCTGAAAGCCTTCGGGGTTTTTATTTTTAAAAGGTTTTGTGCTTCAACTAGTCTAGTCTCCAGGAATAAAGCTCACTCCAAAAGTGTATGTCAAACAAGAAAGTTGATTTACTAATCAATTCTCCTACCTTTATTAAACCTGTTTTAAACTAATTTAAAATTCAGTTGGCTATGAAATTAATTCAAGTCATCAAAATATCAATTGTACTTTTAATATTTTGGCTAAGTTCAAAAGCGCTTGCCCAGAACCTCAACATCACCTCCTTCCAACCCTCCTCTCAGAGCATGACGTCTGTAGACAATCTGGTAATCACAGTAAGTTTTGACAGTGCCATCGATCCGGCGAGTGTAGACAATCTATCATTTACTGTATTTGGCAGATGGTCGGGCGCCTGCCCAGGCACATTCTCATTTCGAAATAATAATCAACAAATCCATTTTGCACCTGATAAAAATTTTTCGGTCGGAGAGTGGATTACTGTTACATTGTCAAAGAATATTCAAAGACCATCAGGAGAGAATTTATCAACCGGTTTCAGCTGGAATTTCTGGACATCGGTTGAAAGGGGTTCTTTCGATTTCGAACGAATTGCTCTGCTAAATGTCCGGAAAAACAATGAGGGAATGATTCGTACTTACGGCGCTTATGCGGGTGATCTAAACGGCGATGGTTTTCACGATTTCACAGTCCCGAATGAAGATGTCAGCGATGTCAGGGTTTTTATGAATGACGGCAGCGGCGGCTATTCAGATTTCACTACTTATTCATTAGCTGCTAATTCTACTCCGAGCACAAATGAAGGAGCAGATTTTAATGGCGATGGATTCCTCGATTTTGTCTGCGGAAATATTTCAGGCAACTCAGTAAGTGTGCTTTTCGGAGACGGCACCGGGATGCTCAAGCCACCTGCAACATATCCTGTTGGAAGCGGCACTCGCGGCCTCTGCGTTTTAGATTTAAATTCAGATGGCGCTCAGGACATTGTTACGGCCAACCGCGCAAGCAGCAACATTTCAATTTTGCTGAATAATGGCGATGGGACTTTTGCCCAAAGCATAAATATGAACACCGCCGCTTCAGGTGAAACTGCCTGCGCCGCCGCGGACGCCAACGAAGACGGCATTACAGACGTTTTTGTCGGCAGTTTTAATAGTGGCGAAATTATCGTTTTACTGGGAGACGGCAACGGCAGCTTAAATGAGTTTTCTAAGACCGATGCCAAAGGTTCTGTCTGGATGCTTGCGGTTGGCGATATGGACAATGATGGTCATGTTGATGTGGTTTCTGCAAACTCTGAACAAAATCAATTTGCCCTTTTGCGCGGAGATGGCAACGGGAATTTAAGTCAGGCAGAAGTTTATGATGTAGGTGCCTTCCCTCTGGCAATCGATGTTGGCGACATCGACGGCGATGGTGACTTAGATGTGGTCACGAGCAACTTCTTTTCAGCGAATTGGACAATTTATGAAAATGACGGCAACGGGAATTTTGTGAATCCGCGAACTCTGCCAGCCAGCAGCGCCGGCTCTTGCGCCATACTTCACGACCGGGACCGCGACGGCGACCTCGACATGACCGGCATTGACGAGCTCGATGATTTGCTTTTTATTTTTGATAATACTGCCACAACCAGTGTCGATTCAGAGGATTTTCCAAGTCCAAAAGATTTTCAAGTGCAGCAAAGTTATCCAAACCCATTTTTCAAATCGGCGCGAGTTCAAGGCGCTCAAATCAATCAAATCACCATACCATTTTCATTGAATCGTACTGCAGAAGTAAAAATTGAGTTATTTAATGTAAAAGGTCAAAGGATAGCATTTCTAGTGGATTCCGAATTTCAGGCAGGACATCACTCCGCTACATTTTCCCCTAAGACTTTAGCGGCGGGAGTTTACTTCTACCGTTTGTCATCACGGGGTATTGTCCTAACGAAAAAGATAGCGGTCTTCCCTTAGTCACTTTTTAAAGTTTTCCCCAGTTAACAAAAAGCTGCAAATAATCCCTAAAATGACCCGTTATCAGGAAATTTTCTCGTACATGTTCACGTGCTGCTTTACCCATTTCCTTAATTTTTTCGGAATTTTAAGGCATTCCATTGCTGTGCATATGCTCGATGCCGCCCACACCCAGGAAGTCAAGGACCAGCTGGGCCACAAGTACATTCAGACCACGGATGTCTATGCTGCTATCTCTGGCCGAAAACGACAGCAGATACACGAGCGCATGGAACGGGCACGTGAGATTGTGAGCGAATCGTAGAAGGAGTTTTCACACCCCGATTCGGGTATTCACTTTACTGACCCTTCGGTTAGACGCGTCATTAATAATATGAAAATTGGATTGTCTGGTTACAGTCTTAGAATTATCTAAATTTGTTACTTGCAGTACAAGTTGATATTGCCCGGAGTCAAGCCTATCAATC
>JADFPY010000160.1 GCA_022562085.1 candidate division KSB1 bacterium
TCGTTGACCTTCAATTGACGCCGGCCAGCGTTGGGGTTGTCACAAAGTCAATTATTGAAAATCAAAACGGCAATGTTCTCAGCGATGCTGTGAACAATATAAGCGGCGTCAACGTGCAGTCACAGTTTGGTGTTCATGATTATTTTATCATCCGCGGCTTTGACTCCATTAGCAGCGGCTTGATTTTAACGGACGGCACGCCGGAGCCGGAAGCGACTTTTTATCATTTGTATAATATTGAGGCTGTTGAAGTTTTAAAAGGTCCGGGGGCATTTTTATATGGCGGCAACCCTCTTTCCGGAACCATCAACTTGAGCCGGAAACAGCCGCTCTTTTCTAATTTCGCCAACGCCTCCGGAAGCTACGGTAAGTTTCAAACCTATCGCGGCACTGTTGATTTTGGGCTTACAAACCAGAATTCCAATTTGGCGTTTCGTTTGAATGGTTTATTTGTCGGCTCAGACAGTTACCGTGATGCAAAAAACAGTGACGTGATTGCTGTCAATCCAGCAATTACTTGGCGAATCAATGAGCACAGCAATCTCAATGTTAATTTTGAATATGTTAAAAGTGAATACACCCCGGATTCCGGAATTCCATTGCGGGTTGATGTGGCGACCCCGGAAATTCCCGATAATATTTCTCGGACGAGTTCATTTCAGCCTGAGACCGATTTTTCAGATCAAAAAATCGCCAGGTTTAAGCTGAATTATGATTCGCAAATCAATGAATCTCTTGTCGTCAGAAACAAGTTTTATTATTCGGACCAGGATTGGAATTCACGAGGGACACTTTTAAATGGCGTGCGTTCAATTCAGGGTCTGGGTGATCTGCTATTTCGTTCAGATTCAAACCTTGATGATCGTCAGAAATGGGTTGGCAACCAACTGGAATTCATTTGGTCATTGCAAACCGGCGCCATGAACCACACTTTGCTAACAGGCTTTGAGGTCTCCCGATTGTCCGATGATTTCGACTTGACGTTTGTTGGCTTAAACCCGGTTTTATTGCAAGATCCGGGAACGGAAATTCCGGGCGTGGATCCGACCGCCGATTCTCTACAGTTCTTAGCAATTGGGGATGGTCGCTCGCTAACGTTTGCTCCTTACTTTATGGATCGAGTTTCATTTTCTGAAAAATTCCAGCTGTTTTTGGGCGGCCGTTTCGATCGAATTAATTATCAAGATGATGATCGAGTTGATTTCGAAATTGGCTTTTCTCAGGCTGGTCCAGACACCACAAGTACTGACAGGACTTACAAAAAATTCAGCCCGATGGTTGGGCTTGTGGTTTCGCCTTCGCAGAAAGTGTCGTTGTACGCCAATTTTGGGCAGGCGTTCGCACCTCCTTCAACCACGGTGCCTGGCGATTTGAAAGCCGAAGAAAGCACGCAATTTGAAGTTGGCATTAAGAACCGGTTGCTCGACGGAAAACTGCATTTCAACGTGGCGGTTTATAGTTTGGAAAGAGAAAATATTCCGATTCGCAGCAGTTTTGGTCCCCAGGAAGAAATCGGAAGTCAGAAATCAAGAGGATTAGAATTAGAAATATCCGGTAATTTCGGCCAGGGATTATTTGGTTTCCTCTCCTACGCTTTTACCGATGCCGAATTAACCAAATTTACTGAATTTAGTTTGCAGCAATTTCAGCCTCTTGATTTCTCCGGCAAAACCGCTGCCTTCGCCCCGGAGCATATTCTGAATTTTTGGATAACAAAAGAGTTCAGCAATGGACTCGGTATTGCAGGCGGTGGCCGGTACTTGAGCAGTCAGTTCATCGCGCCCGACAACCAGTTTGAAATTGACTCAGCTCTGACTTTCGATGCTGCTGTTTCCTACAGATTTAACAGATTTCGCTGGAGCGTCAACTTAAAAAACCTCACGGATAAAAAATTTGAAACGCGCGGTTTTAGAAATACATCAGTCATTCCGGCAAATCCGTTTGCGGTTTATGGCTCGCTTGATTTTTCATTATAAAGAATAAGTTTGTAGTTCAGCCTTTAGGCTGGAAGTAAACACGCTGAAGCGAGGACTACGAACCTCTTTAATTTTAATGCAAACATGAAAACACACGACATAATCATAATCGGCGGCGGTCCGGCGGGGTCCACCGTCGCTGCTTTGCTGGCTGAAAAAAACCTGGACGTCTTACTGTTTGAACGGGAGAAGTTTCCCCGGTTCAGCATCGGCGAGTCGCTGATGCCCGGCACTTACTGGACTTTAAAGCGATTGGGTGTGCTCGATAAAATGAAAGCAAGCGTTTTCCCGAAGAAATACAGCGTGCAGTTTTATTCAAAGTCCGGCAGAGCCTCTGCGCCGTTTTATTTTTTTGAAAATGATGAGCATGAAAGCTCCAAAACCTGGCAGGTGCTGCGCAGTGAGTTCGATCAAATGCTGCTTGACAACGCAGAAGAAAAAGGCGCTGAAGCCCGGCAGGGGGTGAGCGTTCTGGGAGTTTTATTTGAAGGAGAAAAAGCAGTTGGCGTGCGCGCCAAACTCCCGGACAAATCGATAGAAGAATTTCGTGCAAAAGTCATCGTCGATGCCTCCGGTCAGAGTGCGTTAATCTCCCGAAAGTTGAAAATGAGCAGCGTCGAGCCCGGGCTGAAAAAAGCCTCAATCTACACCCACTTCGCAGGCGGGGTTCGGGACGAAGGCGTTGATGCAGGCGCGACCATTATTTATCACACCCGGAACCAGGATTCATGGTTCTGGTATATCCCGCTGCCGAATGACGTCGTCAGTGTCGGCGTTGTCGGGTCGCTGGATTACTTGCTGCAAAACCGGAAAGATGATCTGCAGAAAATATTCGATGCTGAACTCGAGATGTGCCCGGCCCTAAAACCACGCCTTGAGAATGCCAGGCAGCTCTTTCCGTTTAAAGTGACCAAAGATTTTTCCTACCGCGCCAACCGGCTGGCCGGTGACGGCTGGGTTTTGGTTGGCGACGCTTTTGGATTTCTGGATCCGATTTACTCCTCAGGCGTCTTTTTAGCTTTAAAATCCGGAGAAATGGCAGCGGATGCAATCGGCGAAGCATTTGAGAAAAACGACTTTTCCGGTCGGCAATTAGGTAAGTTTGGTCCGGAATATGTTTCCGGGATGGAAGCCATCCGAAAACTCGTTTATGCTTTTTACACCAAGAAATTCAGTTTTGCGAAATTTCTTAAACGTTTTCCGGATTGCCGGGACGAAATTGTAAACATTTTAATCGGCAACGTATTCCGGGATGAAGTCAATGGCATCTTCAAGCCGATGGCCGAGATGTGCGAGTTGCCGGAGGCAAGCGAGTTAGAAATTTAAGCCACAACTAATTACCTCGTTACGAAGCTCCGCTTCGTGACGCTATTGACTGTGAAAATGTGATTGATTGGACTGTACCAAATCCATTAGTGTCATTCCGACCAACGGGAGGAATCTGACTGTCTCGTAAGTTCATAATGTGAACCAGAATTCAGATTTCTCACATTCGTTCGAAAAGACAAAAAAGAGAGAGGATGGGAAAAAACCTACCAAAATGGCTGCTTTATTCAGCCCTTTTTGCTCTATATCTGCTGCACAACGATCTCTGGCTCCGGAATGATGCAAGCTTGATGTTCGGGATTCCCATTGGACTCCTTTATCATATTGCATTTTGTATAGCCGCCTCTTTTCTTTTTATTTTAATTGTAAAAAATATCTGGCCCGCCCATCTGGAAGTTGAAACAAAAGAGGAAATGCAGCAGTGACACTCGCCATCATCATACTTTATCTTGTTTTGGTTTTGGCAATCGGCCTCTTAAGCCACCGCTTGTTTCGTGGCACAGGTGAAGATTACTTTGTCGCCACCCGCAGCATCGGTCCTTTTATCCTTTTGATGTCTCTGTTTGGCACTCACATGACAGCCTTTTCTCTGTTAGGCGCATCCGGTGAAGCCTACCATAAAGGCGTTGGCGTTTTTGCTTTGATGGCCTCCAGCTCGGCCTTGGTGGTTCCGGCAGTTTTCTTTTTTATAGGCACGCGCGCCTGGACCATCGGCAAACGATTCGGGTATTTAACCCAGGTACAGTTTTTTAGAGAGCGCTGGAATTCAGACGGTCTCGGGTTACTTTTATTCTTTGTTCTAATCGGGCTGACCATTCCTTATCTTTTGATCGGCATCATGGGTGGCGGCATTACCATGAATCAAATCACAGGTGGTCAGATTCCCGAGTGGGTAGGCGGACTTGTGGTTTGCGCCGTGGTCATGGCTTATGTGACTTATGGCGGGCTGCGGGGAACCGCCTGGGCGAATACATTTCAGACTTTGGTGTTTATGCTGCTTGGCGGCGTGGCGTTTTTTGTGATTGTAAATAAGTTAGGCGGCTTCGGTAGAGCCATCAGTATCATTGCCGACGAGTATCCCGAACTGCTCATTCGCGGCGAGAAAATTCAGCCATTAAATATGTTGACCTACACTCTAATTCCGCTTTCGGTTGGAATGTTTCCGCACATGTTTATGCATTGGCTTTCAGCTAAACGCGCCGCCAGCTTTCGGATACCGATTATGTTTTATCCATTATGCGTCGCTGCCGTTTGGATTCCCAGCGTCCTGCTCGGCGTATTGGGACGAATCAATTTTCCCGATCTTCAGGGACCTGCCGCAAACTCGGTTTTAGTACAAATGATCAAATTAAATTCACCCGAAATTTTAGCAGGACTTTTAGCCGCCGGTGTTTTTGCAGCGGTAATGTCATCTCTTGACTCGCAGGTTCTATCTATAGGAACTATGTTTACTCAGGACATCGTGCGTCACTATGGATTTCACGACAAGATGAGCGAAAGGAAACAAGTTCTGTTCGGTCGCCTGTTTGTGATCGGCATTTTGGCGATTACTTACACTCTGTCACTGGTTTTTAATCGCAGCATTTTTAAACTCGGAATTTGGTCATTCACGGGATTTGCTTCATTACTGCCGGTTGTTTTGGCAGCGCTCTTCTGGAAACGCAGCACCAAACAGGGCGCAATTGCTTCTGTTTTCAGTGTTATCATTTTGTGGACTTACTTTTTTATTCAAGGGTGGCAGACGCCTGGTTATACGGTTGGCGGCACCGGAATCATGCCCGTGGCTGTGATTTTGGCTGTTTCAACATCTGCGATGGTTTTTGTTTCGCTTCTAACGAAGCCACCCGAACTGGCGATCATTCAGAGGTTCTTTGCCTGATACTACACCGGTAAAAAGCAAAAAACGGGTTGAACCATTGTTGGTTGTACTGAATAACCCGTTGTGCTAGTGAGCGCAACTTGTGCCTATTCTGAGAGTTCACAGGAGTACGTCGAGTGTGTCGACGTTAACATTGACACAGTCAATGTGCTCCAAATGGGAAAAAATAATAGAACTAGCACAACGGGTGAATAGTCTGATTATGCGATAAGGAGTTAAATTGTAATGGACCTTCGTAATTTGGATGGAGCAAACGAGCATCGGGAGATTCCCAATGTTTTTTATTCGGACCGGGACGATAAGCCATTCACTCATTGCATCTCCTGTGATAAATACTTACTTGAGAACGGGACTTTGTACGTGATTGAAAAGGCCATCAAAAAATACGAAAAGTTTAAAACAACCGATACAATTTTTGAATATGCGATGTGTTTGAACTGCTATCATAAAGTATGGGAATCATTTTCATCCGCCTCGAAAACGAAAATGCAGGATTATTTTATCAGAAACGCAAGTCTTGATGCAAGAAGAGAAACCCTGTCAGAGAGAAGTGTTTTAAATATTGAGGATTGGCTTTCCAGGTGTATTATCAAAGGCACTTCTGTTGGAGAAGTTTCGGAATACCAGATTTGTTGCCAATGCGATGGCAAAAATATATTATTTGGGCACTCGCTGTTTATGATTAGTGGGGAAGCAGTAGATGAAATTGCCAACTTGCTTTCCAACAAAACACTGGGTGAGATAGACGGCTTCGTGGGCGAGTTTTTCCCTTGGCCTTCGGGGCTTAAAAAAAGCCTGCGTGATCGACCTGTCTTTGTCATGTGATTTATGACTGCAAAAATAGAAAACGAACGATGAGAATAGCTTATATAGCAGCCGGCGCCGGCGGAATGTACTGCGGCAGCTGCATGCACGATAATACTTTGGCCGCCGCGCTGCAACGGAAAGGACACGAGGTGGCGCTCATCCCAACCTATACGCCGATTCGCACGGACGAAAATAACGTCAGCATCGACAGGATTTTTTATGGGGGGCTGAATGTTTACCTGCAAGAAAAGTTTAGTTTTTTTCGTCACACACCCTGGATTTTTGACAAACTGTTGAACAGCCCGACTTTGCTGAATTGGCTTATCAATCAAAGCTCGACCACTGATGCCAAAGATTTGGGTTCGTTAGCTGTCTCGGTTTTGCAGGGGGAGCAAGGCCACCAGAGAAAAGAATTACAGAAACTGATCAAGTGGCTTAAGGAAGAATACAAACCCGAATTGGTTCATTTAACGAATTCGATGTTCCTTGGTTTTGCAAAAGAAATTAAACAGGAGCTAAATGTACCGGTCCTGTGCGGCGTTCAAGGAGAGGACTTATTTCTGGAAGAACTCATTGAGCCATATAAAACTCAAGCCCGCCAGCTGCTTCAGGAAAAAGCAGACGACGTTGACGGTTTTATCGCCACCGGGTCCTATTATGCGAACTTTATGGCTGAGTATTTAAATGTCAATCCTGAAAAGATGCATGCCATCGATTTGGGTATTAATCTCGACGGCCACGGCAATGGTGAGTTTAAGATAAAAAGCGATGCGTTCGTGATCGGTTACCTGGCGCGAATTTGTCCCGAGAAAGGTCTACATTTATTGGTCGAGGCGTTTTATCAATTGAAAAAAAAGTTAAACACTGATAAAATACACCTGAAAATCGCCGGTTATTTAGGTAAAAAAGATCAGCCCTATTTTCAAAGCCTGGAAAAACAAATCGCGGACTGGGGGCTCAAAGGAGCAGTTGAGTACATCGGCGAAGTGGACCGTTTGAGCAAAATTATTTTTTTAAATAGCCTGGATGTACTTTCTGTGCCGACGGTTTATGTTGAATCCAAAGGGCTTTCAATTTTAGAGGCAATGGCAAATGGCGTCCCGGTTGTGCAGCCGCGTCACGGTTCATTTGTAGAAATCATTGAAAAAACCGGCGGCGGTATTTTGGTCGATCCCGAGTCTCCGGATGATTTAGCTAAAGGTCTGGAGCAATTATTCAATGATACTGCAAAACGCGAAGGCTTAGGCAAAAAAGGCAAGGAATTCGTTCATACTAACTTGAATGATGAAAAGATGACGGAGGCAACTTTGGAGGTCTATAAAAAATATCTGGGTTAAGAAGTGTTTGGGTGTTAGAAGTGTTAGGGTGTTAAAGTATGGCTAAGATTACTCGGTTCGAAGATTTGATTTGTTGGCAGAAAGCCAAGTCCTTGGTTAATCTCATATATCGTTTAACAAGAGAAGGACCATTTTCGAAGGATTATCCTTTGAGGGACCAAATTCGAAGAGCGGCTATTTCTTCAATGACTAATATTGCAGAAGGTTTTCTCGATTTCACAAAAAAGATTTCATTCGATTCTTGGATATCTCACAAAGTTCAATCGAAGAAGTAAAAAGTTTGCTTTACATTGCTCTTGATCAAGAATATCTTACTGAAGAAATATTTAGAGAATTAGAGACATTAATTGATGACACTAAGAAAACAACCCTTGGACTTTTAAGACATGTAAAGTCAACCGTTGATGAAAAACCAAATAAAGTTCGTGAACCGAAAGCAGAATACAAAACTAAGTTAAATGATGAATTCCTTGATTTACTCGACGAATTTATTCATAATAAAGATTATTAACACTCAAACACTTTTTAACACCCGAACACTTTTTAATACTCAAACACTGCTTTAAGGAGGAGGAGGAATTATGCCCACCGAATCAGCACAACCCGGCATGACCTGGCTAATCTTCGCACTCATGACCGTTGTATCCTGGGGACTTTATGGTGTGTTTCTTCATACCGGCCAAATGTCTATGGCCGACCCCGTTAACGGCCGCTACAAAGCATTTCTTTTTGTAGGAATTGCCTACCTGGTCATCGCTGTGATTGGCCCCGCACTTGTCATGGCAGTCAATGGCGCTTCCTGGAGTTTTCCTGTAAAAGGTATGTCATGGTCGCTGCTTGCCGGTGCAGTCGGTGCCATTGGTGCGTTCTGTGTTTTACTGGCATTTGGCGCGAAAGGTGTGCCAACTGTGGTCATGTCGATTGTTTTTGCAGGGGCGCCGGTTGTAAATGCAGTTGTGGCCCTGGCCATCCATCCCCCGGCCGGAGGGTTTGGTAATTTGCGCTGGCAGTTTGTTGCCGGGATATTACTGGCTGCACTGGGCGGGTGTCTGGTGACGCTCTACAAACCGGGTCCGGCGCTGCCACCGAAAGCCACTGAAATGGTTCATAGCGAAAATGTTAATTAACCTGCATTATAAAATTTCACCACAGAGGCACTAAGCCTGTCCTGAGCCTGCCGAAGGGACACAGAGAAATAAAAAATTATAAAGAGAGCGTGTTCAAAACAAAGTTTTTGAAATCGAAATTGATTACGCTGACATATGTTCAATATCTCCAATATAATCAAACCTCTGTGCCTTTGTGGTTCATGAATTATTCAAGTTAATACTCCATGAGAGCGGTAAAATAATTAATTAGAAATTATCGGATTCTGCTTGGTTATGAGTTGTGCCTTTTGAGTGCTGCCTTCCGAACTGAGCTGCACTTGAGCCCACAACTTGAACTGCTCTGGCATTTGCGGTCTGCCGCCCATTCCACCACCTCTTCCGCCGCCGAATCCACCGCGCCCGCCACCAACTCCACCTCTACCGCCACCGATGCCGCCGGGTGGTCTGCTTCCCATGCCTCCACGCCCCATTCTTTCCCTCATTTTTTCTCTATCGAGTTGTGCCGTCTCAAAACCAATACCTATGGGTTTGTCCGCTTTGGCTGCGATAGCATACGGATGGATTTCGCTTTTGTGGAGAGGGACTTTAATTTCATAAATGAGTTGTTCATGCGAGTCGCCCACAGTAACTTCAATGCCTGTGGCGTCGGCGACCGGCATTCTGCGCGGTTCTTTTTCTCCGGGCATGAATATCTCCAGGTCATTCAGTGATTTCTTAAAGTTCTCACGTAAGGTTTCGATGTCCTGGCTCTGGCCGCGGCCCCTCATCATCAAACCCATTTCCATCATTCCAACAGGAAATAGGATGCCAAATTCTTTCTTTTTGCCTCCGTCCGGGTCGAACCAAATTGTGAAGCCCATAGCCATAAATTGTCTTTGGATGTCACGATTGGAAGTCGTCATGCTTACGTACAGGTAATCTTCGTCATTAAAGAAACCGACCGCAACATTTTCTTTTTCTACGAAGTTCATGCCTTCCTGCCATTCCTCGTGTTTTCCATCTACTGAAATCACACGATCCCGCCATTGGCTGTCGAGCTTGAGGCTGCTGCCGCAACCCAGTCCTGTTGAAGAGATAAGTATAATAAACGACAGTTGTTTTAAGTATTTCATTGTTATTCCTTTTTTGTTTTTAGAAAAGGAAGCCCGAGGTTAAGACCCGGGAGTTTTCGCGGTCTTAACTATAGCCGTAACCTCAGCCTTGACCTTTTTTAATTATCAGGAGAATGTTCTTTTCTTTTTTCTTTCCGTTCCGTTTTTAACTGCTCAAATTTTTTC
>JADFPY010000161.1 GCA_022562085.1 candidate division KSB1 bacterium
CCGCCGAAGTTGGGGGCGCCTAATGACCGTTCGTGGCGGATATGTTTTTGACGACAAACGGGATCAGCGGCTTTTCAATAAGTTTTCGCTCGGGTTGAGTTTTCGTCTTGATGATTATATAAACACGTCGCGCCACGCCAACAAAGCCAACCCGATTTTTAAAAACGCTGAATTACGTCTCGATGGTGGATTCTTAAACAGTAAAACTTTTTCAGATGTTTACCAGGGCAGTGTGACTTACCGGCCCCTGGGGCCCGAGCCTTTTCAATTTGTTGAATCGGATTCTATGTCATTTGATGTTACAAAAAGACCCACTTTTTCTTACCAGGTTTGCGACAGCGTTAAACTCGCCTGGGAAGCGACAAACGATCCGGATTTATATGACGAAGTGAATTATTTGCTCCTAATAACAAAAAATGACAGCACAGTCTTAAACGAATACATTGAATTAGCGAAAAGAAACGAAATTAATTCATATTTAAGAGATTATGAAACTTCGCCGAGATTGGAGGATTTCACAGAAGTCAGGCTATTGCATATACCCTCACAGAATCACAATTTGACAAATGGCTCAAGTATTTTGGAAGTTGTTCGGGGTTCGAAATTCTTAGTGCATAAGAAAGCACAAGAAATAAGCCATAAACTGTACATTCCCATTGATGCGCCCGGCCACTATTTCTGGACTGTGCTTGCTTATGATCAAAATCGGCACTTTCGTGTGATCGAAACATCGCGAGGTAATATCGCGCGCTTTTATACCAAACCGGCTCCGCTTTTGACAATAACTATGAGAAAGGATGAGCTCGAAAAAATAGCCTATGTGAAAATAACGAATACGGGCCAGTTAGCAGTTGACAAAAAGTTCCTTGTGCGAATCACCGCCTTTGATTCAACAGAATCCAAATCAATTTTATTAACTTCAAAGAAAGAACCAAAGGGTGAATTGGCAAAGGCGGGTCTTTATATGAGCTCGACTTCGCTGCCGATGCAGATTATAAACTGGGAAAACTCCCCCAGAGGTAAAATTATTAAACGAAAAGTTATCCCGGAATTGCAGGCCGGAGACAGTCTTAAATTCAAAATTGAATTGGACAAAGATTATCCTTATATCATTGCTGAAATAGATTCGGGCAACACAATTTGCGCTAATAAACGAGATACGTTGTCACTGTACGATCTTGCCCTTAAAAAAACGGTGGTTGTTGCACCTTTTAGACCCAGGGTGTTTTTTCATCCGGTCGGATCCTGGAATTTGACTCCTTCTGCTGAGATTGAGCTTCGCCGTTTGAGTTCAGCCTTTAAATCTGAAAAACTTAAAGATGGGTGCATTAAAATAGATGGTCATACGGATGAGCAGGGTTGGCCTGGACGGACTTCAAATGAAAATGACTCCCTTAATGCCGAGCTTTCGCTCAAGCGTGTTGAAAGCGTGCGCGATTTTTTAATTTCGCAAGGAGTTGATTCAACCCATGTTTTCGTCCAGGGGTATGGAAGAAGCAGCCCGAGAATTCCCAATGTTAAACTTACGTATGCTCGCCTTGAAAAAGCCGCAAGGGATTCCCTGCACCGAATCAACCGCCGGGTCGAAATGTATCTTATTAGAAAAAAATGCAAGGATGGCTTAGGCATTAATTGCAGCATTTTAAGTGCTGTGGAATGCACCGCAGACACTCTCAAAACTATAAACGCCGGAGATGAACTCAAGTATGTATTAACAGTTCAAAATCATGGAGCTTTTACCGCGAGGGACATTTTGTTGGAAGATATATTCCCACAGCACTTAATCCCTGTCAATAATCAGATTTTCACAACTGGCATTGGAAATTCAAACTATCATTTTTCTCATAACATAGAAGTTCTTCCTCCCGGTTCCATAGCCACAATTGAACTTCTTTTCACTGTGAGTTCCGCACTGCCTGACACCTTGCTCGAAATCGTAAACACTGCCGTTTTAAGCGCCCAAAACGATATGGAACTGGAGAATAATGCGTCCAGCGACACCATTTATGTGTTTGGCGGCCAACCCCCAAACATAGAACCTGTCGCAACGAATGTTAAAATTAAAGGTAGGACTCAAGTCCGTGATGTCCTCATGGGAAGTTATAATTTCTACGACTCGGATCGAGACCCGGAGGGTGAATCAACATTCCGCTGGCTTCGTGACGGCAAGGTTATAAATGGAGAGACTGGGGAAACTTATGAGCTGCAGCCCGGTGACCTAGGTTTCAGAATTCAGTTTGAAGTCACGCCGGTTTCCCAAAGCGGCGCGGGACCGGGAAGCGCAGTCAAAAGTGCAGGAACCAGCCATATTCGTGAACGCCCGAATTCGCCGCCGTCTGCAATTGCTTTGAAAATTATCGGCAAACCTGAAATCGGTACCACTTTACGAGCAAATTATAGATACAATGATTATGAGGGAGATAGACAAGGCGCATCCGTAATCCGGTGGTTGCGAAACGACTCTACCATGTCTGAGCAAACCGGGAAAATTTATAAATTAAGCGCAGTTGATAAAGGTTCTACGATTGGTTTTGAAATTACCCCGATTGCCCGAAGTGGAAAAACACTTGGGAAAACGGTTAGGAGTCTTGCAATCGGACCCATTCATGAGAAGCTAAATAGTCCCCCACAAGTTGCCAGCGTAGAAATTAGGGGCATTCTGGAAGTTGACCAAATTTTGACGGGAAGTTATGTCTGTCATGACCCGGATGGAGATCCGCTGGGCCAGGCGACTCTAAGGTGGCTGCGAAACGGGATTCCGATTCCGAGTGCAACTTCCGGAAATTATAAATTAAGGCTCGAAGATCTGGATACCAGAATTACATTTGAAGTCACCCCAATTTCGCAAACCGGTGTAAAAAGAGGTAAAGCAAAAGCAAGTTTACCAACTCAACCAATAAAGCGTTATCGTCCAAGATAGAAACTCTTTTACAACCCAAATTGAGCGATTGGCTCTTGGCCATTAGCTTTTAGCAAAAAAAAATCAAAAACCAAAGGCCAAAAGCTAATGGCCCGAAGGGTATTTTAAGTCAGAAAGTCATGAGTAGAAAATGCGTTATTTAGTCAAAGCAAAGCTAAAACCAGACCAAGAAAACGCCTTGCTGCAAGCCATTGAAAGCCGCACATTGGGTGAAGGCTCAATTGCCGGCGGAGAATATTTGCGGGACATGTACCAGGCCCGACACCTTGAAAAGGGTGTTACTTGTTGGGTGGAGGTTTGTTTCTGCGCCGAACCGTTGCAGGAGGAACTTCCCTATTGGGAAGAATATTTCGAAATACTTGAAATCAAAAACGCACACAGCAGAGAAAAATGTAAAGACCTCAACGGCACCGAACCCTGGGCCTGTCTGGACTGTGATTGTACCGAACGTCTTGAAGCCAGAATGAATGATTGGGGAGGCCCTTTCATAGCGAAACTGCAAAATGAAGTGATCGAAGATCAGGCAAGGGGAAAGGAGGTGCGATGACGAAAATGAGATCTGCGCAAGAAGTCTTCAACGATTGGGGGCAGGAAGATGGCGGAAGCGGAATGGAGACGGAACACTGGCCGCGGGTGAGTCAGGTGCTGTCAAGAATTGCCCCGAGTAACGGCAATTACCTCGAGCTTGGCGTTGGCAGCGGTTATGCCCTGGAATACATGGCAACACACGCATTCTCCGGCGGCCACTGCTACGGACTGGACATAAGCGACGAAATGGTGAAGACCTGCCGAAAGCGGCTTGCTCATCTTAAAAACGTCACCGCTGAAGCAGGCGACTTTCTTCAATGGCAGCCTCCTGCCGTGCGTTTTGACCTTATATTTTCTATGGAGGTCTTCTATTATTTCGAAGACATGCAAGCAGGCCTCAACAAAGCTGCCGATCTGCTGGCCCCCGGGGGAGAATTGCTGGTTATGGTCGACTTTTATCACGAGAATTCCGTAACGCATTCCTGGCCTGAGGATGTCGGAACTCCCATGACACTTTGGTCTGAGTCGCAATACGTTGAAGGCTTTAGCAAAGCAGGATTGGTAGACGTTCGGCAGGAACTCATTGCCGGCGGTAATTCTGAGCACGGATTGACTTTGTGTACAGGCGGAAAAATATCGTAGCAGAAGTGGCCACACTTGCGGTTGGCCAGAAATGCTGAGCCCGGAACTCTGGCGAGTTCTGCTACAGTTAAATCCCCCTGGCCCCCTTTTACAAAGGGGGAATTCAAATTTAGCGAAAGGCGACCCCCTTCCCGATTTTCCTTACAAATTTTTTATAATAATGAAATCGGGAAGGAGGCGCCTGAAGCCGTGGAGGATCCCTCGCCCCGTTGGATAGTTAAGCGGAGATAATTTTTATAAAAAAGAGGTACTTATCCCACGGGTGAGACCCGTCTTTCAGGGCGAGGAGCCGGAGCGGTCCCTAAAATTCCCGCAGTCAGCCTAAAAAATCATTTTTTAAAAAATCTAAAATTATCCTTGCATTTTAGTAAGATAAGTTTTACGTTTGTAATGTTAATCAATTGTACCTGGTTTTTCCGCCTTTCTGTTTTATGGGGTTAAGGCTTTTTTTGAGACAAAAGTAGCAAAACAAAACAAGACTCGTAGCGAATGGTGCAAGAAACTATTCAAAACGATTTTTTTTTGCCCGTGACAGACCTGGAAGAGGAAGGTACGCAACAAATATTTTTAGAGAAGGATTCGTTCAATGGAAACAGGTACTATCAAATGGTTCAACAGCTCTAAGGGGTATGGTTTCATCTCCAGAGAAGAAGGTGATGATGTCTTTGTTCATTATAATGCCATTGAAGGTGACGGCTACAGAACATTGGAAGAAGGCGACAAAGTCGAGTTTGAAATAGAGCAGGGTCCCAAAGGGCTACAAGCGAGTAAAGTCACCAAAATCTAATTTGGAAACAGGCATTTGAACAAACCCTGGCCGGTTTTGGGTCAGGGTTTTATGTTTCGTG
Organism: candidate division KSB1 bacterium; assembly: GCA_022562085.1. NCBI lineage: Bacteria > Pseudomonadati > Candidatus Zhuqueibacterota bacterium. The sequence goes on from JADFPY010000161.1 coordinate 4,939, forward strand.
AGCTGAAAGCTTTTTTTGCCGTTCTAAACTGTCAGGCCAATCTAATCGTTCTTGAATTCCAATTTCAATAACGTCTTACCTAATCAGTTCCCGAAGATTCTGACCAGACTCTGCCAGGTTATTTGGTAAAACCTCTCCCGAGGTAGATGGAAGATTTGCGTCATTTGGGGTCATTATAAATTAGCTTAGACTGTTTTATGAACAAGCAGGAATTCGAAGCGGTTATTGAAAAGCCGCCTAAAACTCCGGGAGCCTATATTGTCATTCCGTTTGATGTCCGGGAAGTATACGGAACCAAAGGCCGGGTTCAAGTGAAAGCGGCTTTTGATGGACATCCTTATCGCGGCTCTCTTGCACCGATGGGCGGGCGGCATGTGCTTGGAGTAAGAAAAGACATTCAACAGGCGATTGGTAAAACACATGGCGATCGGGTCAAAGTGGTGATTGAGCAGGATACGGAACCTCGGGTTGTGACAGTACCCAAAGATTTGCAAAAGCTGCTCGACGAAAATCTTAGAGCGAAAGCGTTTTTTGAAAAACTTTCCTACACGCACCGGAAGGAATATGTCACCTGGATCGAGTCGGCTAAGAAAGAAGAAACGAGACAGAGACGGCTGGAAAGGTCGCTTGAGATGCTGCAGGAGAATGTGAAGCATCCGTAAAGGGGGCGTCGAGGCAACCTCTTTCGATTACACTCAGGATAAACTCTCCGCGATATGAGAATCGTCAATATCTCGTTGTAGCGAGATCCACTCCACTTGAAAGAGACTTTTATAGATTCCCCAAATTTTCCAATTGAAAAATAGCTTTAGAAATATTATATTTAGATTCTTGCAAGAAAATCCGAGGAGCTCTAAATGTCAAAAGCAAAAGCCGAGCGCAAATCGTTCTTCAGAGATTTATTGGATCGGCGCTTACCGCAAATCCTGGGAATCTATTTGGGTGCCTGTTGGGCAGTGGTACAATTCGTCGACTTCCTGGTCAATCGGTATGTCTTGTCACCAAATTTAACAGACGTCGCCATCGTTGTCTTAATCTCTTTTATCCCGACAATTATGCTGCTTGCCTATTTTCACGGCAAACCGGGCCGGGATCGTTGGACCAGAATGGAGAAAATTGGCATCCCGTTTAATTTGGTTCTTACGGGTACCCTGGTCTTTTTCATATTTAGTGGACAAGAATTAGGCGCGGCTTCAAAGACGATAACTGTATTGGATGAGCAAGGTAACCAAATTGAGCGGGTCATTCCAAAAAGTCAATTCCGTAAAAAGATGGTCTTATTTTACTTCGATAATGAGACCGGTGACTCCGAACTCGATTGGCTGCAGTATGGATTTTCGTTTATGATTGGCTACGACCTGTCGCAGGATATGTTTCTGGATATCAGAAATGTCCACGACTCGGGATTCACGCCCGGAGATTACTACATTTACAAAAAAATAAAGGAAGCCGGTTTTGCCAAAGCAACGGGTGTGCCGTTAGCGCTTAAAAGAAAAGTCACCAACGAATTACACTTGCCATATTTTACCTCCGGAACTTTCAAAAAGGTTGACGACAGCTATTCTGTCGAGATTTCGCTTTATCAAACGAAAAACAGCAAGTTGCTTAAAAAGCATGAGTTTACGGGCCCAGATATCTTTGCCTTAGCCGATGAAATTTCCGTGCAACTTAAAACGGATTTGGAATTGCCAAATATGCATATTCAGGAAACGAATGATTTACCGGTGGCTGAGATCTTGACCCATTCAGTGACTGCCTTCAAGAGTAAAATGGATGGATTAGTTACTTTGTTGATTGATCAGGACTGGCGAAAAGCGCAAGCCAGCTATGAATTGGCCATTAAAGAAGACCCAACATTTGCCGTAGCGTACATGGAGTTGGGATGAGCAACTGGCCGAGTACAAAAAAATCTGGGAGCTCGATCCCGAACGGTACGAAACATTGCGAACCATCGGTACCTTATATCAAGTCAAAGGCGAGTTCGATGAAGCGTTGAAGTACTTCAATCAATACGCGAGTCAATTTCCAGAAGACCCGAAATCTTTTACTTCGATTGGCGGTCTGTATAAAGAAATGGCAGACTATGAACAAGCAAATGCAAATTACGAGAAAGCACTGCTTCTGGATCCGAGAAGTGTTTCGGTGCAGCTAACTTTGGCGAATATTGACTCGGAATTGGGCCACTTTGAACAAGCGTTTGCTCAGTATCAGGAAGCGCTGGCAGCGAGTGCTTCTCCGAAAGACAAACTGGACGTGTACAACGCGCTGGAAAAATATTATGTGAAACAAGGCCAAATAAAGAAGTCAATTGAATACATGCACCTTAAGATGGCCGAAATGGAAAAATTTTCCCCGCCGTTGCTGGTGCTATTTCGCCGAATAAGCACTTTGGATTCTTATGTGATGGCGCAATGTGTAATTAGGTTCTGCTGAAAATCCTTGACAGTTAAATCTTTCTCGCTTATCTTTCCAAATTCTCCTGTCATTTATTCTCTAAAGACTATGATCGGCAAAACAATCTCACATTACAAAATCATCGAGAAGCTTGGCGAAGGCGGTATGGGTGTCGTTTACAAAGCCGAGGACACCAAACTCAAACGCACCTCGCCTTGAAATTCCTACCTCGAGACCTAAACCGTGACGAAGAATATAGATCGGATTCAAACTACCCTGTAAAAAATGTTGCTATAGTTGTACAACCACACCAACAAATATCAATTGGCCAAAATAGAAAATATGGGGGCGTAGAGAGAAGTGTAACATACCTCATAGAAGGACTTATTGAAAGGGGCATTGATGTAACATTATATACTGCTAAAGAGTGTAGTCTAGGTTGTAATATAAGACGTCCCATAGGGATTTTTAATGGAGAATTTGGACAACAAATGGATCCAACACAACTTGCAGCTTATTCTAGAAAAATACGCGAAGACTTAGAGAGGGAGAATTTTGATGTTGTTAATAATCATTACGACCCTATAACTTTTCTTACTCTTCAAGGGATTAGAACTCCAACACTTACTACATTGCGAGGACCTGCAAATGAAGAGAATGTAACTGTTTTTGGATCTTTTCCTGAATCAAATTTTTCTGCTGTTTCTAACCATCAAAAAAAATTATATCCTCAAAATATGACCTTTGTAGGCGTTGTGCATAATTCAATTGATGATAAACATCCATTTTCAAATAATAAAAGAAAATATCTTTTTTCAGTAAGTAGAATCCAGCGATATAAAGGTCAAAGAAACGCAATAGAAATTGCAAAAAAAAGCGGATTAGATTTAATTATAGCAGGAAATTCTCTTGATGAAGAATTTTTCAATGGAGAAATTCAACCCCATCTTACAAAGGATCTTAGTAAGCCAAGTAAACAAAAAGAGAGAAAAGACTTTATAGAAGATACCCCAAACCATCAACAAACTGAAAGATCTGTTACATATGTAGGAGAAATTACAGAACAAGAAAGAGATAGACTCATGAGACATGCAAAAGCTTTTTTATTTCCAATTGAGGGAGAAGATTCTTGTCCTAGAGTTCTGTTAGAAGCAGGAATTGTAGGAACTCCTATAATTGCTTTTAATACAAGTGTTATACCTGAGATGATTGAACAAGGTAAAACTGGTTTTTATGGGAGATCAATTGATGAATTAGTAGGATTCACGAGAAGAACAAATGAAATAATTCCAGCAGATTGTCGTGAACACATTTTAAGAAATTTTAATAATAGCAGAATGGTTGACGGCTATCTTGATTTATATGAGAAAGTTGTTACAATAAATTAAATTAAACAAAAATGAATAGTAAAAAAACTCTTTATATTGGAGCACACGCTGATGATGTAGCTATAAATGCAGGTATAACAATACATAGAAATCCTGATAAGGCGTACATCTTGACTGTAACTAATGGGGTCTCTTTTGCTAATTATCCTATGGTGTTGGGAGGGGTTACTTTAGACAGTCATGAGGCATATGTTCAACAGAGATTAGAAGAAGATAAAGCAGCTATGCATGTTCTAGGGGTGGATATAGATAAGAGATTTACAAATAGTAAGATTCCTTGTAGAGAAACTTATAAATACCTAGAACAGATTGTTGAAATAATCACAACATTAATAAAGACGGAAAAAATAAAAAGGATCATGACTCATAGTTTTCCAGGAGAGTCTCATCCTGCTCATCCAGATCATGAAATAGTCTCAGTTTGTTCGTATATTGTTGGAAATGAATGTGGGATTGAAGTATGGGAATATCCTAGGTTCATGTCAAATTGTACTAACATACAAACAGATAGAATATTTTTAAATGAAGATGTGATGGAAATAGTTAGATATGATTTTACTTCTGAAGAAACTGCGTTTAGGGATGAACTAATGCAAAATTATCTAACTCAAGGATTTATTAGAGAGAAATATAGAACAACCAGTGAAATGTTTGGCAGAGCAACACGTAACCCCAAAATTATTCCTGATACAACTCATTTTTATGTTGGTGCAGATTACAAACCAGGACTTCGAGATATAAGGGTAGCCATAACTGATTTTTTAAAAGAGAGTTCATGCGTTTAAATTGATGAGTTTATAACAAACAATAAAATTCAAATTACTTTATATCGATCCAAACTTATTTTATAGACTATTCTAGCCATTATTTGTTTTAAGAGCAGTTTGGGCTTTTTAGCAGATAATTCAGTATCGGAACGAAAATAAAGTGAAGCA